>CAXSEU010000084.1:0-7060 GCA_964236485.1 uncultured Lichenihabitans sp.
GGTTGGGCACCGGCGAACCGGCGACCCGCAAAGGGCTCAAGCGGCTCCGACGATATGTAGCTCGGCCGGACCGCTTTGCCCGCGAGGCAGTCCTGATCGCAGGGCTTGCCGGTTCGGGCGGTTCCAAACGCAACGGCGCCTCGGGGCGCGGGAGAATGTTTTGCCCAAAGAACATATCGAATCCTTGCGCGGGTTGCGCGACAGCCTCGTCGATGATCGGCGCGGCCTAGTGACCGGAATGCTGGCCGATCCGCACTCGGCGGGCGAATCGGCGCAGGACTTCATGAACTTGCAGCAGTTCATCGACATGGTGGAGCGGGCGATCGGGCACGAGATGAGCCTGGAACGTCCAAATGCGTCGTGGCCCCCGAAGCCGCCGAAGATGGGTGGCGGCCGGCCTTAGCCGGCTGAACCCGGCTCCTACGCGGCGCGGCGCGCCACGATGAATGTGCGGGGAAAGGCAAGAAGCCTCTGACCATCCGCACGGACCGGATAGGCATCCGCGACCGCGGCTTCGTAGAGGCGGAGGAAGGCCGTTTGGTCGGGCTCCTCGAGAGCGTTCAGGAAAGGCCTTAGTCCCGTCGAGCGGAGCCAGTCCACGATGCTCCGCGGGCTTGGCATCGGGTGGTGGTAGGCGGTTCGCCAAACGTCCGTATCGGCTGCCAAGGGTCCCAGAAGGTCGAAATAATCGCCGGGCGTCAGCACGGCGTCGGCGTGGGCCCCTCTGGCCTTGTCCAATCGATCCCGCCAGCGGCGGTCCATCGAAACCCCCCGCATGGCGCGATGCGAGGGCTCGTCGAGGTTGTCGGGCATCTGCACGGCCAGCACGCCTCCGGGCGCCAGCATGCCGAACAGGCGGGGCAGCAAGGCGGCATGACCGGGAAGCCACTGCAGCACGGCATTGGCGAACAAGAGGTCGACCGGTCGCTCTGCCGACCAACGGGCGATATCGCGTTTGGCGAAACGCACCTTCGGCAATCGCGCCCGGGCCTCGACCAGCATGGCCTCGGAACTATCGATTCCGCTGAGATCGGCGTCGGGAAAGCGCTTGGCGAGGAGTTCGGTGGAGTTGCCAGGGCCGCAACCGAGGTCGACCACATGCCTCGCGCTTTGCAGTCCCACCCGCGAAAGGAGATCCCCGGCGGGCCGGGTGCGCTCCTCCTCGAACCGCTTATAGAGTCTCGGATCCCAGTCCGTCATTGGATGTTCGGCGACGAACCCAAGCCGGTCAGGCCCCCGCCATCACGGAGCGCGCCTTGGCGCAATAGATCCGGTTGGACCGTGTCATATGGGTGGCCAGATGGCCCGATTGGTAGAGCATCAGGGCTCGACAGACATCTCCGCCCGAAGACCGGAAGGCATCGCCCAGGATCTTCATGCCGAAGTGCAGGTTGGTGTTCGCGACGAACAGACCCGACGCCCCGCCGCTGAACCCGGCAGCTCTGGCGGTGCCGGGCTTGATCTGCATCAGGCCCAAGGCGCCGCCGTTCGAGGCATGAGGGTTGCCGCGACTTTCGATGCGAACGACCGCCTGGGCCAGGCTGACCGGCACGCCGTTCTCGATCGCATGGCGGGCCACAAGGTCGCTCAACGTCGGCGCCGCGGCCTCATGAGGACCATCGCGGCCCGCGACGGCGGTCTCCGGGGTTGCGGACGCCGCTTCGGTGCCCGGGGTCATGGAGCCGCGCAGCGTCTCGCGTCCCCCGGTCACTTCCGCCAGGCGGCTTCGGCGACCGCGCCTTGCCCGTTTGGCCTCGATGGTGCCGTTGCCCTTGTTCAGGGCCGCGGCGGAAAATCCATCCAGCAGCAAGGGCCTCTCCGCCGGCATCGGCGGGGCGATGGGAAAATCGGCGACCTTGTCGCCGCGTGCTTCGGCAAGCGAAGCCGACACCAGAAGGGACCCGGCGGCCAAGATCGTGCGTGAGAAAGCCAACAAACGCTCTTCCTTTCGGCAGTCTGCATCCGCTGGGCAGACCGACGCCGAATTGCGTCGGAACCTGGGCCGATCGCTCGGGACCGCCGATCAGTAAGGTAAAAGTTAAGGCTGGCGGTGTCATTGTAGAATCATGTGCGCTTGCAGCAACACTTCTGTCGGAAATGGTGTGGCTCTGCCGCGACAGTCAATAGCATAGTTTCGTCAGGCGAAGGCTTCCGCGACATTTGCCGTAATTTACTCCGGAAAGGGACGGACAATGCGGGAAATCGTCGGACGTGCGATCACCAAAGGTTCAGCCTCAACCGGGGAATTTTTGCTGCTGTGGCGGAGCTGCAGTCGAAGGAGAGTGGAATGAGAACAGGTGCATTGGCGGCCCTGACCTTGGCGTCGGCGCTTGCATTGTCGGGGTGCAATACGCCCCAGGATGCGAATGCCGCGCGGGGCGCGGTGATCGGCGGAACCAGCGGAGCGCTGATCGGAGGCTTGGCGTCGGGCCGGCCGGGCGGCGCCCTCATCGGTGGCGCGATCGGCGCGGCCAGCGGTGCCGTTCTGGGTGCGGCCTCGACACCGCGGCGTCTGCCACCGCCGGGGCCCGGTCCCGCCTGCCTGCGCTGGGGCTATGATGCCTACGGAGAGCCGGTCTGCCTGCGCATCGCGCGGCTTTGATTGGAGCTGACACCGTCTTGAAGGTGACAAGACCCGACAGCCCTTGCGCCAGGTTTTTCTGCCCGTCGCCGAACTTCAATGCGCGGATCGGGTCCGCGGCTCCGGACAGCATCGTCCTGCATTACACGGGCATGGCGGACGGCGCGTCCGCCATCGCTTGGCTGTGCGATCCGGCTTCGCAGGTGTCGTGCCATTACGTCGTCGAGGAAGACGGCACGGCCCTGCAGCTCGTGGCGGAATGCGAGCGCGCCTGGCACGCCGGCCGGTCGTCCTGGCACGGCCTTACCGATATGAACTCCGCCTCGATCGGGATCGAGATCGTCAACGGTGGGCATGACTTCGGCTTGCCGCCGTTCCCCGAAGAACAGGTCGAAGCCGTCGCTGCACTCCTCGGGGACATCGTTCGCCGGCGTGCGATCCCGCCCGAACGGCTGCTGGCCCATTCCGATATCGCGCCGGGCCGCAAGCGCGACCCGGGGGAACGCTTTCCGTGGTCGAGGCTCGCGGCCGAGGGCTTGGGTCACTGGATCGCGGAGCAGACCTGCGGGGGAGCCAGCCTCGAGCTGGGAGACGAAGGTCCCAAGGTCGAGGAGCTGCAGCGAAACCTGCGGGCCTACGGCTACGCGCTCCTGCCGACCGGCACCTTCGACGAGGCGACACGTGTCGTCGTCTCGTCCTTTCAGCGGCACTTCCGCCAATCACGCGTCGACGGCGTCGCCGACGCCGCCACCCGGGCCACCCTGGCGGAACTCAGCCGATCCCTGTGGGCCACGAAGGCATCTCGATCGCCGCTTCGATCTGGCGCTTGAGCGCGTCCTTGGCGCTTTCGGCGACGCGCAGGATCTCGGCGAAGCGGAAGAAATCGAGCGCGCGGAAATCCTGAATGGGCAGCCGGACGAGAAGGTCCGGCGGCTGCGCCTTCAGCATCTTGGCCGTGATGGCGATCTGCATGATCTGGGCGGCGCCGAACATCGCCTCGAAAGGCGTCGGCATGCCGCTCGCCGGCGCGAGCGGGCCGCTCGTGACGTCGCTGGCGATCACGATGGCGCCTTCACCGGTCGCCAGGTCGTAGGGAAGAGGATTCACCGCGCCGCCGTCGATCAGCACCCTTCCATCGCGCGGCACCGGCCGCACCAGACCGGGGATGGCCATCGAGCCCGCGACCGCGCTGGCAAGAGCCCCGGATCCGATCACGAGCTCGTCGTGGGCGAAGAAATCCGTGGTCACGACGAGCAGCCGCACCTGCAGATCCTCGAAACGCAGGGGCATGTCCGCGGGCCAGAACAGATCCAGCATCCGCTCGGCATCGACCATCACCGGGTTGGCCAGCCCGCGCGTCAGGATGTCGGCGAAGCGCCCGACCCGAGCCTCCAGCAACCGGGCCAGCACGTGCTGCCGGCGTCGCAGTGTCACAAACACGTGCCGCCTGAGGTCCGCCCCCGACAGCCCCGCCGCATAGGCGGCTCCGATGATGGCTCCCATGGAGGCGCCGACGATCAGACCTGGCTTCAGGCCGAGGGCGTCGAGAGCTTCGAGCAAGACGATGTGGGCGATGCCTCGCGCGCCGCCCGCGCCGAGCGCCAGCGCGATCCGCGGAGCTGCGGGCGCGGCCGAGCCACCCCCTGGCGGGTGTATCAAAGGAAATCCGTCAGGGCCCGCAAGGCGCCCTCGGGTGCCTCTTCGGCCACGAAGTGTCCGCAAGCCAGGGTGACGCCGCGCGCCTGCGGGGCGAAGGTGCGCCTCCAGATGTCGGGCGGCGTTTCGCCGCCGCCTGCCTTGAGGTAGTCGGTGCCGCAGAGAATCAGGACCGGGCAGGGAATGGTCTTGCCCGCCGCCTCGTCTGCTTCGTCCGCTTGCCGGTCGAGGGTGGCCCCGGCCCGGTAATCCTCGCAGAACGCATGGATGCGGGACGGATCGCCCCAGGCGGCGCGGTAGTGATCGAGCGCGCGAGGATTAAACGCGTCGAGGCTGTCGCCTCGGGCCCATTTTCGCATCAGGCCTTCAAAATAGGCATCGGGTCCCTTGGCGATCTCGTGTTCGGGTTCGGGGTCCGGCCTCGCCAAATCCAGCCAGTGCGGAGAGGTCTCGCTCCCCGCCTCCATGTTCCGCCAGACCTCGCCGGTCGGATAGATGTCAAGAAGCGCAAGCTTGGTGATTCTGCCAGGATGATCGAGCGCCAGCCGGTAACCGACGCGTGCACCGCGGTCATGTCCGGCGAGGGCGAAGGTCGCTGCACCAAGATCGTCCATTACGGCGAGCACATCGCGGCCCATGGCGCGCTTGGAATAGGCCTCGCCGCCAGAACTGCGAGGCGCTGAGGACCAGCCGTAGCCCGGGAGGTCGAGGGCCACGACCGTGAAGGTCTCCGCCAGGACGGGGGCGATGCGATGCCACATGACGAGGCTTTCGGGAAAGCCGTGAAGCAGCACGAGGGGCGGGCCCGAACCACCGACCCGCGCGAAGATCCGGCCGGCCTCGGTCGGGATGTAGCGGGATGCGAAACCTGGAAGGAGGTCGGCAAGGTCAAGCATGGTTCACTCCGCGGCAAGGCGGCGTCGGGGTCGCCCCGATGTCCCGTCGGCAAAATCCCTCCGGCCAGTCGATGGCGTCGACGCCGGCGTAAGCGCGGGCCCGTGCCTCGGCGGAATCCCGTCCCAGTGCCGTGATGGTCAGGACCCGTCCGCCGTCCGCCAGAAGCTCGCCGTCGGCGAGGCGCGTGCCCGCATGGAAGACCTGGACCCCGGGACATCTTGCGGCAGCCTCGACGGCGCGAATTGTCGTGCCTCTCACGGGCTGGTCTGGATAGCCCCGCGCCGCCATCACGACAGCGACAGCGATCTCGGGCCGGAAGGTCAGGGGCCCGGCCGGCAGGACGCCTGTGGCCGCCGCCTCCAGCAGCGGCAGCAGATCATCGGCGAGGCGAGGCAGGATGGCCTGAGTTTCGGGGTCTCCGAACCGCACATTGTATTCGATCAGTTGCGGGCCGTCGCGGGTCAGCATCAGTCCGGCGAAGAGCACGCCGCGAAAAGGCGTACCGCGCGCCCGCATGCCCGCGAGCGTCGGGTCCACGATCCGTTCCAAGACCTCGGCCTGAAGTCTTTCCGTCATGGCGGGCGCCGGGGCGATGGCCCCCATGCCGCCGGTGTTGGGTCCGGTGTCGCCGTCACCCACGCGCTTGCGGTCCTCAGCCGAGCCGAGCGGCACGGCCCGGGTGCCGTCGCACAGCGCGAAGAAGGAAATCTCCCGCCCCTCCAGGAATTCTTCGATGACGAGCGAGGTGCCGGCCGACCCGAAGCCGCCGGCAAAGATGAAATCGACCGCCTCCCGGGCCTCGTCGGCCGTCCGCGCGATGATCACGCCCTTGCCGGCCGCGAGACCATCGGCCTTGACGACGATGGGCAACGGCGCGGTGTCGAGATGAGCGTGGGCCGCTTCGGCAGAAAAGAATCGCCCGTAGGGGGCTGTGGGGATGCCGAATTCGCGGCAGAAATCCTTGGTGAACCCTTTCGAGCCTTCGAGCCGGGATGCGGCTTGCGAAGGGCCGAAGACCGCGAAGCCGGCTTGCGTGAGGGCGTCCGAAACGCCGGCCACGAGGGGCGCCTCCGGACCCACGACCACGAGGCCGATGTTTTCACGCAGGGCCAGCGCCACGACGGCGGCGGGGTCCGCGATGTCCACCGCCATGGTCTCGGCCAATCCAGCCGTCCCCGGGTTGCCCGGCGCGACGATCAGCCGGGTGAGGCGTGGGCTCTTGAGGATCGAGGTCGCGAGCGCGTGTTCCCGCCCTCCCGACCCGAGGAGGAGGACGTTCATGGGGCCGGCGTCCAGGGCATCTTTCGGTCCTCGGCTCCTCGTGCCGGGGCGACAGCCCGAGCCTCGCCGTGATAGTCTGCGCCGCGATGCGGACCAAGAGCAAAGACAAGCCCGCGCCTGCCGAGTTGGGCATATTGGGGCTGGACGACCCGGCGGCTCCGGCCATGGGGGCGGCGTTGACCAATGCCCCGGAGTTCACCGTCAGCGACCTGTCGGGCGCCTTGAAGCGCACGGTGGAGGAGCGCTTCGGCTATGTGCGCGTGCGCGGCGAAGTGTCGAACTACCGGGGCCCGCACGCCTCGGGCCATGCCTATTTCTCGCTGAAGGACACCACCGCACGCATCGACGCCGTGGTCTGGCGGACGGCTTTCGCCCGGATGCGGATCAAGCCGGAAGAGGGCATGGAGGTCGTCGCCTCCGGCAAGATCACCACCTTCCCCGGCAACAGCACGACCGACTTCACCGGCAGGCCGGGCAACCCCGGTGTCTTCGCATGTGGCATCGACTCCGTCGGGTCGGCCCGTCCCGGTGCCGACCTCACGTTGGCTCTCTACCTCACCTCGGCCTGACGTGGCCAGCCCGAACGTCCTCGTCGTCATGACGGACGACGCTCGAGCCGACGACTTCGACCATATGGCGCACCTG
>CAXSEU010000084.1:7070-10979 GCA_964236485.1 uncultured Lichenihabitans sp.
CATGCTGCGCGACATCGGCATCAGCCACGTCGATGCGCTGCGCGAGGCGGAGCGGCTGCCCTGGGACCTTGCCCGCCACCCGCGCGGCTGAGGCTCAGCCCGCCGGCACCGGCGCCCTCATGGCGATGCTCGAGGATCGGCGGCGACGGTTCGCGGCCGAGGGCCTCTTCGACGCGGCGCGCAAGCGTGCCCTGCCGTTCCTGCCGGGGACCATCGCTGTGGTGACCTCGCCGACCGGCGCGGTGATCCGCGACATTCTGCACCGCAGCGCGGGCCGCTTCCCGCGCCGCATCCTGCTCTGGCCCGTGCGGGTGCAGGGCGAGGGCAGCGCCGCCGAGGTCGCGGCCGCGATCGCGGGACTCAACGCCCTGGTCGAAAGCGGCGCCCTGCCGCGTCCGCATGTCCTCATCGTGGCGCGGGGCGGCGGCGCGCTGGAAGATCTCTGGGGCTTCAACGACGAGCTCGTGGTCCGTGCCGCAGCCGGGAGCCTCATCCCGCTGATCTCCGCGATCGGGCACGAAACGGATTGGACGCTGCTCGATCATGTGGCGGACCTTCGGGCCCCGACGCCGACCGGCGCGGCGGAACTGGCTGTTCCGGTGCGGGCGGAGCTTCTCGCAGATCTCGACCGCCTCTCCGGCCGCCACGCGGCGGGCATGTTGCGCCTCCTGGAGCGAAACCGCGACGCCCTGCGGGCGACCGCCCGGGCGCTGCCCTCCGGCGCCGATATCCTCGCGCAGCCGCGCCAACGGCTCGACCGGTCGGGCGCGCAACTGCCCTCCGGACTGCGCCTGACAGCCGACCGCCGTCGCATCGAACTCATCCGTATGGCGGGTCGCCTAGCGACGCAGTCGCCCCAGGCGCGTCTCGCGCGTGCGTTACAGAAGCTCGACAATCTCGGTGCACGCCTGCGCCGCGCCGCGAACGTATCGGCGGAGCGCCGGCAGCGCCGGGTCGAGACGCTTGCCCAGCGCCTCGGGACCGGGCTCGCGGCCCGGCTGACCTTGGCCTCGCAGGAAAACCGTCGCTCCCGCGATCGCTTGACCCATGCCGCCGCGCAGCTTCGGGGCGCCGTGATGGTCCAGGCGGAGCGTCGCGCGACGCGGCTCGCGGGGGTCGGCCAGATGCTCGTCAGCCTGAGCTACCGCAGCGTCCTTCAGCGCGGCTATGCGCTGGTGCGCAACGAGGCGGGGCAAGCCTTGCGGCACGCCACGCAAGCCCCGGCCGGCACGACGCTCGCGATCGAATTCGCCGAAGGATCGGTGCAGGCGGAGGTCGTCGGCGAAGTCGCGGCGGCCAGGGCGCGCGGCCGCGCGCCGGCGCGCCTGGCGGGGAAGGCCCGGGCAGGGCAGGGTTCGCTGTTCTGACTGGCGTTCGGCCGTGCGAGTGAATAGGAATGATGGACGATCCGCTCCCCGCGAACGCGACCCCGATGAACCGCTACGAACGCCGCCCCATCGCCGCCGTGCAGGCCGATCTCGATTACGGGAACGGAGAGTTCCGGATCATGCGGCCGGGTGCCTTCGTCCTCTGCGCCGTGACCGGGACGCCGATCCCCCTCGAGGATCTGCGATACTGGAACGTCGAGCTGCAGGAAGCCTATGCGAGCCCCCAGGCGAAGTTGAAGCGGCTCGGCGTCAGGGCCGACTGAGACCCTCGCGGGTCACGCTATCGAGGAGGGCGTCGATGGCGCCGGCGCCGTCTTCGAACACCAGCCGCACCGGCAGGACGTGCGTCGCGAACTCCGGCGGTAGACGCACGCGATCCTTTTCGGTCGTGACGAGTTCCGCACCCGCGTGTTCGGCGTCCCGGAGCAATCCACGCTGTTCCTCGGCCGTAAAGGCGTGGTGGTCAGGAAAGGCGCGCCGTCCCACGACTTCGAGGCCGCACGCCTCAAGCGTGTGAAAGAACTTTTCCGGCCGCCCGATCCCCGAGAAGGCGTAGAGGCGTCGCCCTTGCAAGCTCGCTCGAACGAGGGGGTCGGGATCGAGCCGCGCCCTGGCGACGGGGATGCCGCGCTGGCGTGCTTCGCGGGCCAGCGCCTCCCCGGGCGCTCCGGGGCCGATGACGCAGAGCAGCGATGTCGCGGTCCATTGCCGCTCGAGAGGCGCTCTCAAGGGCCCGGCCGGCAGACAGCGCCCGTTGCCGATCCCCGTCGCCCCATCGGCAACGACGACCGAGGCGGTCTTGCGCAACGCGGGATTCTGCAGCCCGTCGTCCATGATGAGGATCGTCGCCCCTTCCGCGAAGGCGGCTTCCGCGCCTTTCACCCGGTCGACGGCCACAAAGGTCGGGGCGTGGCGGGCGAGGAGCAGGGGCTCGTCGCCGACCTCCTTGGCAACGTGTCGGACGGCGTCGACCGCGATGACGGCAACGTTCGAGAGAGTCCGGCCATGGCCGCGCGACAGGAAAGCCGGCCGCTCGCAGCGATCTTGGAGCCGCTGCGCGATCTCGATGGCGGTCGGGGTCTTGCCGGCACCGCCGGCGGTGAAATTGCCGATGCAAAGCACCGGGACCGCGGGGGCGATGCCGGTGCGGCGCATGCGGCGGCTCGCCAGGGTGCCGTAAACCAGCCCGAAGGGTGTCAGCAGCCGCGCCCGCCAGTCCGCATGGCTTTGCCACCAGAAGGACGGGGCGGTGGCGAACATCAGGAAGAAGATTTCCGGATGGCGTCGGCGAGGAAAGGCTCGAGCGCCGCCATGTTTCGCGCCGTAGCACCGCCCTGGCGCTCGGTGACCTCGGTGGCGGCGCGCGACATCCGCCGCAGTCGCGCCGTGTCGGTGAGAAGCTCCGCCAGGGTTCCACTCAGCTGCTCGCTGTCCACCACTTCGAGTGCGGCCCCGGCCGCGTCGAGCAGCGCATAGACATCGGCGAAGTTGTGCACCAAGGGACCATGCAGGACGGCACTGCCCAGCTTGGCGGCCTCGATCGGGTTCTGGCCGCCGCCCCCGGCGAGGGATTTGCCAAGGAAGGTCACGTCGGTGACGCGCAGGTAAAGGCCGAGCTCGCCGATGGTGTCGGCGATATAAATCCCGACGCGGCCGTCGAGGCCGTCGCCTCGGGTCTTCCGCGCCGCCGGCAGGCCGCGCGCCGCGCAGGCCTCCGCCAGCGCCGCGCCGCGGTGGGGTTGGCGCGGCACGATGACGGTCAGCAGGTCCGGATGGGCGCGCGCCACGGCGGCATGCACATCGAGCAGCAGCGCTTCCTCGTCGCTGTGGGTCGACGCCGCCACCCATGTGGGTCGGCCGCCGATCCTCGCCGACAACGCGCCGACTGAGTCGGGTGAGGCCGGCGGGGGGGCCACATCGAACTTCAACTGCCCGGTCACTTCGGTTCGGCGCGCGCCGAGCCAGGCGAGCCGGCCGGCGTCCTCGCGCGATTGCGCCAGGCACAGGGCGGTGCGAGCGAGCATGTCGCGGATGAAGCCGTCGGCACGCTCCCACCGGGCGGCGGAGCGAGCCGACATACGGGCGTTGACCAGGACCAGCGGGATGTCCCGCTGCGAGAGCTGATGGATGAGATTGGGCCACAATTCGGATTCGGCCAGCATGCCGATGGCCGGCCGCCAATGGCCGATGAAGCGTCGCCAATAGCGCGGCAGGTCGAGGGGGACGAACTGGTGCGTGACGCCGGCCGGCAGGCGCGATGCCATCACGCGCGCCGCATTCACGGTCCCGGTCGTCACGAGCACGTTGAGGCCGCGACCGACGAGGGCCTCGATCAAGGGCAGTAGCGCCAGGCCTTCGCCGACGCTGGCGCCGTGCAGCCAGGCCAGGGGGCCGGGCGGGCGCGCCCGGCTGGGGATGCCCATCCGCTCACCGATCCGGGCAGGATCTTCCTTGCCGGCGCGCTGGCGCCACCTGAGCCAGGGGCGTGCCGCAGGCTCGGCCAGCGTGGTCGCCGCGTGGT
>CAXSEU010000085.1:0-10979 GCA_964236485.1 uncultured Lichenihabitans sp.
AAGCTCCCGGGAGGATGTCTCCAACGAGAACAGTCGCCTTGCTGCGCTTCTTGCTTGGCGTCCAGCGGGGGTTGTGGTCATCAGCACCTCCAACACGTTTCCCGGGCGCAAGCTCCTGGAGCAGGCCGGCACTCCCTATGTGCTTGCCGACCGCCCGACCGAGCGCCTGTCAGCGGACACGATTACCACCAACGGGAGCGAAGCGGGTGCGATCGGCGCGACTCATCTCATCGAACGCGGTCACAATCGAGTTTTGATTGCTGCATCGACGCTCAAGATCGGCAACATGCGAGAGCGCTGCGCCGGTGCGGTGGATCGGCTGCGGTCTCGCGGCGCGACGCCGGAAGTCGTCGAACTCGGGCTGAGCTTCGATGAGGCGACCGTGGCTCTCAGGCGCTGGTTCGAATTTCATCCGGCACCTACCGCTGTGTTGGCGCTCACCAACTTCACGACGCTCAGCGCTCTAACCGTTCTTGCCGAACGTGGCTTGCAAGTGCCGGATCAAGTCTCCCTCATCGGCTTCGACGACTATTCCTGGATGCGGGCGCGGATCACGCCATTGACCGCAATCCGCCAACCTGTCGACGAATTGGGTCGGGTGATCTGGGAACGGCTAAGTCTCCGGATCGGTGGAGACACGTCACCACCGATCCGGATAAGCCTGGGATGCGAACTCATGGTCAGGTCGTCGACCGCGCCCAGTACAGCCCCAGCTGCTTGCGACAAAATTCAGGCGGCTAGGAGATCTAGAGCCGGCATGAACGGTCAGGCGCAGGTGTCCACGTAGGCCCTCGCGTGTCGGTTGCCAGAGCGAGGTTTGCGGAGAAAGGCGCTCTCCGCGATGCAGAGCAGTGCGCCAGCGAAGGGGAGGAACACATGAAAAGAAAACTGTTCATCGCGTCTCTTGCGGCCAGCACTATGCTGGTGGCGGGCGGAGTCAAGGCCGAGACTGACTGGTCGAAGGTGCTGGGCAAGCACACCGGCGAAGCGGTCAACGTCATGTCGATCCAGGACCCGTTCATCGACGCGGTCCGCAAGATCTCGCCCAAGTTTGAGGGGCTGACTGGCGCCAAGGTCACCACTGATGGGTTCGGCTACGATCCCCTGCATGAGAAGGAAATCCTCGGCTGCTCGCAGAAGGACGGGCAATATGACGTCCTCTTCATCGACGGCATCTGGGTCGGTGAGTTCGTGGAGGCCGGGTGCATCGATCCCGTCGAGGACATCTGGAAGGATACGGATCCGAAGCTCATTGCTTGGGACGACTATGTCGAGTCCTTCGCGGGCCAGGCCGTTTGGGACGGCAAAAAGCAATGCCTGCCGGTCGGCGCCTACTGGCAGATGGTTCATTACCGCAAGGACCTGTTCGACAAGGCAGGGCTCAAACCCCCGGTGACTTTCAAGGACACAATGGCGGCCGCAAAGTTCTTTACCAAAAACCCGGATTACCCGGGCGTCAGCGGCTATGCCATGAACGACAAACGGGGCGCCGCGGCCGGCCAGCAATATTTCGAGTGGATCTACTCGAATGGCGGAAAGCCGTGGGTCAGCAATTATCCCGGGTCAAAGGAGCCTTATGCGGACCAGACGCCCCTGCTGAACTCGCCGGAGTCGGTCTCCGTCGTCCAGTTCATGAAGGATATGGTCCCCTATGGACCGCCGGGCGTCGAATCTTTCGCGTGGGACGAGCGCTACAACGCCTTCGCGCAGGGCAGTGTCGCGATGATCAACGCCTGGTCGGTGCAGACGCCGGGCCTCAATGATCCGAAGACATCGAAGGTGATCGGCAAGTGGGACGTCGCCATGATGCCCCATGCCGAAGGCAAGGAGTCGGTGCCGCCCGTCGGGGGCTGGATCATGTGCCTGAACAAGCACGGCACCCGCAAGTCGGCCGCCTGGGACTTCATGCGTTGGTTCGCAAGCCCCGAGGTGCACAAGAATTGGGTGCTGCTCGGCGCGCCGCCCTCACGCCACTCGACCTTCCAGGATCCTGAGGTCCAGAAGGCACAGCCCTGGCTGCCGACCCTGTACGAGTCGGCCAAAAAGGCCTGGGTCGAAGGACGTCCGCGTCATCCGCAGACCTTCGAAATGATCGATGCGATCGGCCTACAGGTCAATCGCGCCATCATCGGAGAGGCGACGCCTCAGGCGACTATGGACCAGGCTCAGACCAACGTGACCACAATCCTCAAGAATGCCGGCACCTTGAAATAGCCAAAACGACATCCGGCGCGGGCGCCCCCCGCGCCGGGCAAGGCTTGGCAAAGACCGGCCACCAGCCGCAGCTCTCGGATATCAGAGCGTGATGCAGAACAGATTTGTTTGGGTCGGAAATGCCAGGACGAGCCATGTCCGCAAGATTGCACAGCGCCACGCTCGACACCGCGCCGGTGTGGCGTTTGGAACGGGACAGCATCGAGCGCTTCCTGTTTCTCACGCCGACTGCGATCTATCTTCTGGCGCTCACGTTGTTTCCATTCATATCCTCGCTCTACCTCAGCCTTCATCAGGTCAAGCTTACCCGTCTCGATCGCAAGGTTTTCATCGGTCTCCAGAACTATTCGAAGCTTCTCACCGATTCGTTGTTTCTCAATGCCTGCCGTAACATCGTGGTGGTCACGGTCACCTCGATCGCCATCGAGATTGTATTCGGCTTTCTGATCGCAAAGATTTTCTTCTCACTGCGGGACAACCCGGTGGGCGGATTCCTGCGTTCGCTGTCGATCGTGCCGATGATGGTCACACCGATCTGCATCGGCCTGATATTCTCCTACATCTTCAATCCCGTTCTCGGCATCGCGAATTACTTGCTCACCCGCACGGGTCTGCCACCCCTTGGCTGGCTCAGCGATCCGACCCTGGCGATCTTCACGATCACGCTGATCAACAGCTGGCAGTGGACGCCTTTCATGATGCTGCTGATGCTGGCGGGACTCATGTCGATCCCGAAGGAGCACTATGAGGCGGCTGAGATCGAGGGCGCCAAATGGTGGCATATCGCGCAGTCGATCGAAATCCCGGCCATCAAGAACGTCGTCCTCGTAGGCGTAATCCTGCGGCTGATCGATAATCTCCGCCTTTTCGACATCGTCTATGTGACGACGCGCGGTGGCCCGGGCTCGTCGACGGAGCTCGTCACACTTTTCGCCTACAAGCAGGACTTCCAATATTTCCAGGTCGGCTACGGTTCGGCTGCCGCTGTGGTGATCCTGGGCATCAGCATTCTCATCACGACCTTCGCGGTCCGATACCTGCGCAGCACCGACCATGAGTAGCGCCACTCGCCCCACGCACTGGCTTGCCCTGCCGGCTGGGCTGGCCGTCACCTTCGTCTTCGTAGCCCCCATAGTCTGGATGTTTCTGGCAAGCTTCAAGACCGTCGAGAGCATCTTCTCGATTCCACCCCGGTGGATTCCAGACTTCGGATACCTCGACAATTACGCGAAGCTGCTCCGGGAGAACTGGCCTTTCCTGGTGAACTCGATCGTCGTGACCATCGGGGCCACGATCGTGTGCCTCGTTCTCTCCCTGCCTGCCGCCTTCGGCCTCGTCTTCTTCCGGTTCCGCGGTCGCGAGTTCTTTGCAGACTGGATTCTCTCCACTCGCATGATGCCGCCCATCGCGGCCGCCGTGCCGCTCTACATGATCTTCAACGGCGTCGGACTGCTCGACAGTCGGCTCGCACTGGTTATCGTCTACGCAGGCTTCAACATCCCCTTCGCGGTCTGGGTCGCAATGTCCTTCTTCCGCCGCGTGCCAAAGGAGACGATCGAGGCCGCGCAGCTCGAAGGCTGCACCTGGTTCCAGGTCTTCACAAAGGTCGCGCTTCCGCTGACCCGCAGCGGCATAGCAACGGTCGCGACTTTCGTGTTCATCTTCGCCTGGAACGAGCTCCTGATGGCGCTGTTCCTGACCACACGCTCCGCTAAGACCTTTCCGGTCGTGATCTCGTCGTTCGTCACCACCAGTATGACATTCTGGGAGATGATCGCCGCCTCGTCGGTGATCCAGGCTATCCCGCCGATCATCTTCACGCTGCTTATGCAGAAACACATCGTGTCAGGCCTCACGATGGGCGCGGTCAAGGACTGATCCGTAACTAGCAGCGAAGCCTGTACTAACACGATGGGCGAGGGAGACTCCCGAGTGGGAAAGATCACGATCGATCACGCGGTCAAGCGCTTCGGCGGAGTCACGGTCATCAACGACGTCAGCCTCGAGATCGAGGATGGCGAATTCACTGTCTTCGTGGGCCCGTCCGGCTGCGGAAAAACCACGCTGCTGCGCATGATCACAGGCCTCGAGGATTTGAGCGAAGGTGCCATCGTCATCGACGGTCGCGATGTCAGCCGCGTGCGGCCGTCCGATCGCAAGCTCGCGATGGTGTTCCAGTCCTACGCCCTCTTTCCGCACATCAGCGTGCGGGACAATATCGCCTTCGGGCTCAAAATCGCGGGCGAGCCGAAGGACGTGATTGCCGCGAAGGTTGCCAATGCCGCCCGCATCCTGGCGCTCACGGACTATCTCGACCGCAAGCCGCGCGAACTGTCAGGCGGGCAGCGCCAGCGCGTCGCCATCGGCCGCGCCATCGTGCGGCAGCCCTCGGCCTTTCTGTTCGACGAGCCTCTTTCGAACCTCGATGCGGCACTCCGGGTGCAGATGCGGGTCGAACTTATCAGGCTACGCAACACGCTCAAGACCACCATGGTCTATGTCACGCACGATCAGGTCGAAGCCATGACAATGGCGGACAAGATCGTGGTCCTGAACCGCGGCAAGGTCGAGCAGTTCGCCACGCCGCTTGAGCTCTACGACCGGCCGGCCAACCTTTTTGTGGCCGAGTTCATCGGCTCGCCGCGGATGAATATCGTGGACATCTCAGCCGCGGAGGGCGACGAGCTCGTCTTGGCGGACGGGTCGCGCATGGCGCTGCACGGCCTCGGCTGCAGCGGCGGGAAAGCGCCCGCCAAGCTCGGGATCCGGCCCGAACATCTCACTTATGCGCCAGACCGGGGCCTGTGGCGGGGAACAATCGCGGTCCAGGAGCAGCTGGGCAGCGACGCGTTCTTCTATGTGACGGTTCCACAGATCGGCATGCTCACCATTCGCGCCGTCGATGAGCGATCCTTCCGGGCCGGCGACACGATCTTCCTGTCGCCGCCTGCCGACAAGAGCCACGTCTTCGATCGCGACGGCGATCGCATGGCGCAATCCCCGCTTCGATAACACGGCCGGCGACAGCAACACTCTTCCTGGGGACACAAACACCATGAACAAGCTCGGAGTCCATGCATTCGTCTGGGAGAAGGGCTGGAATCGCGAGCAGAGCGCTCGCGCCATCGCCCGCACGGCCGAGACCGGCTACGACCTCATCGAGATCTCGGCCATGGACATGGACGAAATCGATGCCGAGCAGACGCGGGCGGAGCTCGCGAGACACAACCTCGGCTGCACCTTCTCCTTTGGCATGACGGCGGCCGAGGACATTTCTTCGACGGATGAGGAGAAGATCAAGGCCGGGCAGGCCAAGCTGATGAAGGCGGTTGCGCTCGCGCGCGACCTCGGCGCCACACATGTGGCCGGCATCCTGTATTCGGCCTTCCAGAAATATGCCGTGCCACCGACCGCCGAAGGCATCAAGCGGTCCGTCGACGTCTTGCAGCGCGTCGCGGCCGAAGCCGCCCGGCATGATGTCACGCTGGGCCTCGAAGTGGTCAATAGATACGAGACCAACGTGCTCAACACGGCGGCACAGGGCGTGGAGCTCTGCAAGCGCATCGGCGCCTCCAACGTGAAGGTTCATCTCGACGTCTACCATATGAACATCGAGGAATCGGACATCGCCCAGGCGATCATCCAGACCGGGCCCTATCTCGGCTACTTCCATACCGGGGACTCGCATCGCGGCTACATGGGGTCGGGCTCGATCGATCTCGCCGGTGTCTTTCGCGCGCTGGTCAACGCCGACTATCGGGGGCCGATCACCTTCGAGTCCTTCTCGTCCCGCGTCGTGGGCCAGCCGCTCGAGGGTATCCTCGGCATCTGGCGCGATCTCTGGGAGGACAGCCGGGACCTCGCGACTCATGCCCTCCTGTACACAAGAGCCCAGCTGAAGGCGGCGCAAGAGGCCAAGCGGCAAACGGAGCGCAGCCGGCTGCCTTAAACAGCCGGAGCCAGCATACCGATGGTACCGGCTGTGAATAGCCGATTGCAGCGCTGAGCTTGCGCTGATCGGCAACACTTCGGCCGGATCTTGTTGCTTTGGTGATCGACCTGGATCGGACGAAAAGTGGTAACGGTTTCAGCTCGGTGTTTCAGTCGAGCCAGGATGCTGGCCCACGATCCACGCAGGGTTGAGAAGTTTGCGTTCAACGGAACGCCGCACCTCTGCTAAACGGCAGTAGCCCTACTTCTGATCCGGCCGATCAGAGTGAATAAACCTCCCTTGAGGGATCACGGCCTGCGGCCGATCGGGCGGCCTGGGCGCTGAGCCGAACGTCCGGAATCGGGCGGGGTCTCAATGTCTGCAACTGTGAAGGTTTTCGGATGCCGGCCCGTGCACGACGGCTGGACCGGGCTGGGGGGCCGGCGTTCGAAACCTCCAGGGGACGAATCCGCGGGGTGGTGAGGCTCGGGGGGAACGGGGGCGAGCTATGGGGATTTGGCACGCAGCCTCGGCCTTGAACGCCGTCTCGAAGCTTGGCCCTGCGCCGTCGGCGGGGTTCGGACCGGCGCTCGGGAGTGGAACTGACCTGTGCCGAGGGGCCGACCGCGTGCTCCGGGCCGGAACCGGAAGCCTGGATCGAGGTCGGGAGCGCGAGCGGATCCGTGGCGGGTGGGTGATCCCGTGAAGCACTGGCCGAAGATCACGATTGTGCTGGGGGCGGCGGTCATGACGTGTCGATCCGAACCGACGTCGAGCGAGCCCGCGGGACCTCGCCGCGGCGGAAGCGCTCGACGATGACGAGCCGTCAGCGACATTGGCGGCGCGGCAGCCGCTGGCGAAGAGGCCGTAGTGTCGGATGCGGTGAAATCCGTCGGGCAGGACGTGCAGTAGGAAGCGGCGGATGACCTACTCACCCGGGGGCAGATGTCACAAGCTCCGGGCCTCGCTAGAGATTTCATCAAGCAATGACGCCGCAGGACGACTGAGGTAAAGTTTAGCGTGCTTCTGTCTCTGCAGGAGCGAGGCCGGGCACATCATCGTCACGGGTCCTTCAAGTAGCTCCTTGATGACAAGGGCTTTGTCGGCTTCGTGCACCAGGGCAAGGATCCGGCCCGGGCGCAGGAGGGCGTGCATCGTCAGGGAAAGTCCGTAACGCGGGACGTCAGCGTTGGAGGCGAAGATCCCAGCCTTCGCAACTTGGTTTCTCGTGGTCTCGTCGAGGAAAACGACACGGATGACGTCCTTCGTGTCGAAGTCGCAGGGGGATCGTTGAACGCTAGGTGGCCGCTCTCGCCGATGCCGACGACGCAAAGGATCGGCTCCAACTCGTTGTAGAGCTGCGTGTAGCGCGCTAGCTCCTCCTCGACCGGAACATGATCGCCCCGCATGGGAAAGAAGGCCTTCGGCTTGACGTGGTCGAGCAGGTGCTTCCGCATCCGGGATGCGCCGCTCTCCGGTTGGGCCTCCCCGATGCCCATGTAGGTGTCGACGTGAAGCACGGTGATGTTTGACCATTCGATGTCGTCCCGCGCGCGCAGAGCGGCGTAGAAGGCGCTTTGGGCGGCCCCGAGTGCCATGATAATGGCGATCTCGTTTTTCGTGGCCAGTTCGGCCTTGACCACGCTCGCGAGGTCTTCTGCCGCGGCCTCGCCGAGCTCTGCATCGCTCCCGGCCACCAGTACTTCGAGATTGTCATACATCAGATGCTTCATGGTCTGTGCTCCAGTCGCGAGTTAAACGGCGGATGGGACCGCAGGAAACCCGCTAGCCACGCCGCCCGAAGTTCGCGCGCCAACGGGGTCGGAAGATCCCGCTCAGCCCTTCGGTTTTCTCCACGAGAGCGGCCGAGCTGTCCCGTCCAGGTTCGTCGCCTCAGGCGAGGTCCAGCGGCACCGATGCCGGCTGTCGACGTTGAACTCGGCTTCGAGATCGACAAAGGTTTCCTGCAGGACGGCCTCGAGGAGGTCGTGGTCTCGCGCTCGAACGGCGCCGAGCTGGCGGCCGTGGACGTCGATCATGCGCCGGCCCTCGCTTTCCCCATAATTCAGGGCGGCACGCAGCGGGCCGAGCTCGCGATAGATCCCCGCCATGGTGCGTTGAAGGATCTGATTGCCCGCGGCATGGGCGACCCGGCGGTGGAACATCCGATCGGCCCGCTCCAACATCCGCGGGTCGGCGATGTGGGTTTCCATGAGAGCAATCGTATCGCTGATCCTGTCAAGCTCCTCCTCCGAGGCGTTCTCCGCCGCGAGGTGGTAGACGAGAGGCTCGAGCAGCCGTCGCGTCACGATCAGTTCCGCCGCGTGATGCACCTCGAGCGCGATGTTCCGGCCGAGGATGTTGACCGGGATCATGGCCGAGGCCACGAAGATTCCACCCGACTGGCCGGCTTTAACGGTTACCACGCCTGAGGTTTCCAAGATGCGCAAGGCTTGCCGGAGCGTTGGCCGCGACACCTCCATCATCGCGGCCATCTCCCTCTCGTTTGGGAGGCGGTCTCCCGCGGCAAAGCCTCGCGCGTCGATCGCATCGACGATCCTGTCGATCACCGTCTCGAAGGTCCGGTGCATCTTGATGGGTGCGAACAGGGGCGCTGGGCGCAGGCGGGCCCTGTGGCGTCCGACAACGGGCTTTGCATCGCGCGATCTGCCGGCTCCCGACGTGCTCGTGTGCGTCATGGCGCGGACAAGAGCGTGCCGAGTTCGGCGGCATAATCGAGACGGGAGACGACGATCTCGGCCCGGAAAGCCTCGTCGAGCCCCGCACGGTAGCTGTCCGCTGCGGCCTGAAGGAAACTCTCAGCCGCGAGACGAATGGAGCCGTTGAGGACGATGCGTTCGGGATGATAGAAGCGCGACACCATCTGCAGCGTGCGACCGAGATGGCGGGCGAAGATCGCCACCGTGTCGAGGGCACGGGCCTCATATCGGCCGGCCCGGGCGAAGACCGTCACGGCGTCGGCATCTCCCCCGCCGAGGCGTTGATACAGCTCGCGTAGGCCCCGCCCGCAGACGGTACGGTCGAGCGACCGCGACTCGCCCAGTTCTTCGACGTAGATCGCCTGTTCCGAAATCAGTCCAGCGGCGTAACGGCCCCGCAGCACCGAACCGTCGAAGAAGCCGACCCCGATACCCGTGCCGATGTTGACCATCGCGAACGAACCAGCATTGAGGCCGGCGCCGAGCCGGGCTTCGGCCAGTGTCATGGCGTGGATGTCGTCATCAACCGTGACCAGGCAGGCGAGGCGCTCGGACAGGAACGCCTGAAGGGGGAAGTTGACCCGCCCGCCCATCAAGGAACTGTAGACAGCGGTGCCGCGGTCGAGCACGCCGTTCAGGCTCACGCCAATGCGCTCGCAAGCCGGCGGCCGCACGGAAGCGATGAGGCTCGCCAGATCGGCCGCGAAGGCCGTGGTCCCTCGCCGCAGCAGGGCAGTCGGCGTGCGATTCAGCGGGCGTGCCGCCATGTCGGCCGAGACGCTGCATATCTGGATCTTTGTGCCACCGATGTCGACCGCGAGGCGCGCCGTCACCGCACGGTCCGATAGGCGATTGGCATTTGATCGGCGTCGCCGGCGAGGTGGAGGGCTTCGAGCGGACCGAAACTCGACCCCAGGCTGCCGTGATAGGCGATATGCCACCGGCCCTCGCCATCGAGCACCGGCGCGCCGTGATAGGGCAGGATGCGCGACCACGCGTTGACTGGCAGGACGGCCAGGTTTTCCGGCTTAGGCGACACCGTCAGCTTCAAGGCGTGCGGGCGGAGCTCGCCCAGATACCCCGTCGCGTCGCGGAGCGAGAGCAGGGAGCGGTAGGCGAAGAACTGCCGGTGGGCGACCTTGTTCACGTAGTCACGGACGTAGCGCAACGCGGAATCGGTCTGGGTCGCATCATAGGCCTTGGCCAGCACGTTAGGGTCGAAGTCCAGGGTCGGGACCGAGGTGCGCGAGGCCGCCACGGTGGTCTCGTAGGCTGCGCAGACCGCCGGATCGCCCTGCTGCCAGAGCTCTCGCATCCGCTCCTGCTCGTGGATCCAGCGGGCTTCGAAGTTCGGAATGGTCGTGACCATGTCATCGAGGCTGTGAAAATGGATCCGCTCGCCATCGACCCCAGCGACGCTTGCGATCGGGGCGATACCGGTCCGGTAGGCGGCGATCCGGGCGTGGGGGACACCCTGGCATCGGCCGAGGATCCCTTCCTCAAGGATCGTCAGCCGGGCACCCGGGGGATAGACGGTTCGGATCGCGTCGAGCAGCGTCTGGAATCGGCGCAGCATCAGCGCCTCGCCAAGGTCGGGGGCCTGCCGCTGCGTCTTCAGCGGGTTCGGCACCTTGTACGGGAAGGCCATAGCCACGAAGTCGATCGGGTCGCCGCGGTCGTCTTGCCATGAATTGTCAGAACTGCTCCGGCCCGAACCTGCTTAGCCGTGGTCCTGCCACTGTGCGGCCGGGTCGGAGCGGGAGACGAACTTCGCCTTGACCTCGCTGGCCGCGCCCCAAGCGGCATCATCCAGCGTGTCGAGATATTCGCGCACGTACCGGCGCGCCCAAGCGAGATTATCCCAGTCGACGGTCTCGGAGGCCGCCGCCGAGCGCTGCTTGTTGACGTCGGCCTTGATCAGGCTGGCATCGACGGCGAAACCCTCGCCGGCGACCAACCCTTCCGCGATGCAGCGTCGAAGAGTGGTTTCGAACAGCTCGCGCAGGAGATCGCTGTCGCGGAAGCGCCCATGCCGGTTCTTCGAAAAGGTGGAGTGGTCGGGAACGTCGCCCTCAAGACCGAGCCTGCAGAACCAGCGATAGGCGAGGTTCAAA
>CAXSEU010000086.1:0-10935 GCA_964236485.1 uncultured Lichenihabitans sp.
CATCAACCTCTCCTCCGCCTTTCACACGATCCGGACGGCGGTGCCGGGCATGAAGGCGCGCCGCTGGGGGCGCATCATCAACACCGCTTCGGCCCATTCGCTCGTCGCCTCGCCGTTCAAGGCCGCCTATGTGGCGGCCAAGCACGGCATCGCCGGGTTGACCAAGACCGTGGCCCTGGAACTCGCCACCTTCGGCATCACGGTCAACTGCATGTCGCCCGGCTATGTCTGGACGCCGCTGGTCGAGCGCCAAATCCCCGACACCATGCAGGCGCGGGGCCTCAGCCGCGAGCAGGTGATCGACGACGTCCTTCTGGCCGGACAGCCCACGAAGCAGTTCGTTACCGTCGAGCAGGTTGCCGCCATGGCGGTCTACCTCTGCTCCGACGCCGCCGCGCCGATCACCGGCGCCAATCTATCCATCGATGGCGGCTGGACGGCAGGCTAGAGCCTGTCGGACACAGCGACAGCGGGACATGCGCAGTGGTCACGCTGTGCGCCTGAACCGCCAGACGCTCGTGCTTTTGACGTCCGTGTCCTCAAGGGCGCGGGTCACCGGGACGTCATAGATGGCGACGACGTCGAGACCGGCGCGGTCGAGGTAGCTGCGGCCTGGGTCGCCGATCAGGACGCGGGCGCCCCGTGCCGCCAGGCGCCGGAGCCATTGCGTCACCCGGGCCGCCGTGTCGGCTTCATAGAAGATATCGGCCGCCAGTACGACGTCCCATCCCGGATCCTCCCCCACGAGATCTCCGGTCACCAGATCGATCGTCACGCGGTTGGCTTCCGCGTTGAGCGGAATGGCGGCGAGTGCGAAAGCGTCGATGTCGTTCGCCGTCACCCGCGTGGCGCCCGACATCGCGGCCGCGATGCCCACGAGGCCGGACCCCGACGCGAAATCCAGCACCACCGCGCCTCGCACCTCCGCGGGGTGGTCCAGGATGAAGCGGGCGAGCGCCTGACCGCCCGCCCAGGCGAAGGCCCAGAACGGCGGAGGAAGGCCGATTTCTTCAAGCTCGGTTTCGGTCTTTTGCCAAAGGTCGGTGGCCTCTTCGGCCAGGTGAATCATGATCTCGGGCGCAAGCGGAACCGGCAGCAAGCGGGTGTGTGCCTTGATGAAGCCGGTGCGCTCGCCGCTCGCGCCCATCAGACGCCGAGAAGGCCGCGGTAAACCGCGATGAACTCCTCCGCCACGGCAGAGGAAGTAAAGCCATCGAGCACCCGCGCGCGGGCCGCTCGGCCGAAGCGGGCCACGAGGGCAGGGTCGCGGGCCAGGGTGGCGAATGCTTCCGCCATGGCAGCCGGATCGCCGGGCGGGACCACGAAGCCCTCGATGCCATCGCGGGTGAAGGTCGCGCAGCCAGGGGTACGGGTGGTCACGATCGCCCGTCCAGCTGCCGCGCCCTCGAGCAGGGAGCGGGGGAGACCTTCGCCACCCCGCGAAGGCACGCAGACCACGTGATGCCCCCGCCAAACGGCGCCGACGTCGCTGGCATGGCCATGCCAGGCGATGCCGGGCTCCGACGACCAGGCCGCCAGATCCGCAACCCTGACCGCGCGAGGGTTCTCGTCGTCGGGCGCGCCGAAGAGAGACAATTCGACGTCGGCGCCCGCTGCACGGGCGCGTCGCAGTGCCTCGACCGCGATGTCGACGCCCTTCGAATGAACCATGCGGGCCACCACGGCGACCTTCAAAGGGCCTGACGGGGGCAGGGGCTGCTCGGTCTCCTGCGACGGGTCGATGCCCGCCCCACCGACCACCGTGACGCGCGGCCCGTTTGGGTCCATGCCGAGCAGGCAGGGGTCTTCGCGGTTCTCGAAGACGTAGCGGACCCGTCTTCCGCCGAGCGGTCCACGCAGCACGAGACTTAGGGCCGTCCGAACGACCGCTGATTTGATGCCTCGGCTCGCGCCGATCAGTCCGAGGCCGGTCACCGCGTGTACGCGTCGCCGGACGCCCCCGATGGAGGCCGCGGTGCCGGCGAGCACGACGAGGCGGATCGAGACGAGGTGAACGAGATCGGGCCGCTCCTGGCGGAACAGCTTCGCGAACCAGAGGATGTGACGGATCAGCGCCGCGGGCCCGAAGTCCCCGCGTTCGTGCCGCGACCGGATGAGCCGAATCGCTTCCGCTTCGATCTTCCGGGCGAGCGCTTCATCCCGCACCCGCGTGACGACGCTCACCGAGAAGCCCGCTCGGCGTGCCGCGACCGCCACCGACATGAAATGCGAGACGAAGAACCAGTCTTCCGTGACGCAGAACAGCAACTTGGGCCGGGGCATGGGTTTCTGGGGCGAAGCGCGTGAGGCGGGGCACGGCGGCTTGAGGCCGGCCAGCTTGCGTTCGGCCTTGGGCCTTTCATCATCGTCAGTCAAGGTGGAGGGCGGGCCGTCCTCTATCTTCGATCTCGAGGCTTGCGCAATTCGCGGCCGATCCGGCTATGCTGTCTGCGGTTTCGGAGATTGAAGGAGTGGCGATGGCCCGCAGCAGTATTTCGCTCGGTCGGGAACTCAAGCAGTTTCGCGACTTCGCCCTGAAGGGCAACGTCATCGATCTCGCCTTCGCGGTCATCATCGGCGCGGCCTTCGGCAAGATCGTCGACAGCCTGGTCAAGGACATCATCATGCCCATCGTAGGCATGGTGGGCAGCGCGGACTTCTCGAATTATTTCCTGCCGCTGAGCCATAACGTCACCGCGACCAACCTTGCGGACGCGCAAAAGCAGGGTCCGGTTCTGGCATGGGGCAGTTTCCTGACCTACCTCGTCAATTTCCTGATCGTCGCCGCGGCGCTGTTCATCATCTTCAGGCTCATCAAGGCGCTACGAGACCGCATGGCGCGGGAACCCGCGCCCGTCGTGGCGCCCTCTCGCGAGGAGGTGCTTCTCGCCGAGATCCGTGATCTTCTGGCCCAGCGGGGCGTCTCGCGGGCGCAACCTTAGGTCTCGGCAAGGCGGGCACCCGCGTTCGGCACACAGGATTGGGATCCATGTCATTTCCGGAGGTCGGCGCCACGTCGCCGACGAGCGAACCGGCTCCGGCCCCGAAGGACTTCCGGCTCGATCTCCGCCCAGAAGCCTTGGCTGTGCCGGATAGCGGCATCGTGGAAATCTTCAACTATGGCCGCAACCGCCAAGGCCTCATTCCCCTGTGGGTGGGGGAGGGCGACCTGCCCACCCCGGCCTTCATCAGCAAGGCGGCCGCGTGGTCCTTCGCGGCAGGCGAGACCTTCTACACCTACCAGCGCGGCATCCCGGAACTCCGAAGTGCCATCGCGGCCTATATGGCACGGCAGTATGGGAGCCCTTACGCGGACGGGGTGACGCCGTTCTCTTCCGAGCGCTTCTTCGTCACGGCCGGGGGCATGCACGCCCTGCAGACGGCCATCCGGATGGTGGCGGGATCGGGCGACGAGGTTGTCATCCCCACGCCCGCCTGGCCGAACTTTCGCGGCGCCATCACGGCCACAGGCGCACAGGCTGTCGACGTTGCGATGGCTTTCAAGGGAGAGGGATCGGCGGGGCGTTGGTCGCTCGACGTTGTCCGGCTCGCCGAAGCGATCACCCCGCGCACGCGCGCCGTGATCGTGAACTCACCCTCCAATCCCACAGGTTGGACCGCGACGCGAGAGGACTTGAGCGCCCTCCTCGATCTCGCCCGGAAGCACCGATTCTGGATCATCGCCGACGAGATCTATGGCCGGCTCTTCTACGGTGGCGCTCGCTCTCCCTCGTTTCACGACATGATGACGCCGGACGACCGGGTGATGTTCGTTCAGACGTTTTCGAAAAACTGGGCCATGACGGGATGGCGCATCGGCTGGCTCGAAGCGCCGCCCGAACTCGGCTCCATCATCGAGAACCTCATTCAGTATTCCACCTCCGGCGTCGCGGTGCCGCTGCAAAAGGCGGCTCTCGTGGCAATCGAGGAGGGGGAGGACAGTGTCCAGGGTCAGCTCGCGAGGGCGAGGCGAAGCCGGGATATCCTCTGCAACGCGCTTAGGCGGAGCGGTCGCGCGCACTTTGCTGTCCCCGAAGGGGCGTTCTACGTCTATTGCAGGATCGATGGCTTCGAAGCCAGCCGGGATTTGGCCTTCAGCCTCGTCGACGAAGCGGGCATCGGCGTGGCACCAGGATCGGCCTTCGGTTCAGGTGGCGAACGCTTTATCCGGCTATGTTTTGCCCGCCATCCGGACAGCATCGCCGAAGTGGCCGCACGTCTCATCAGATGGCTCGGCTAACCCCTCGGCAGGACAAAAAATGCCGGCCCCGAGGGTCGGCATTTCCTCATTAAATCTCCGGGAAGACCCGCGAATCCACTACCCCTTAGAGGCCGGCTGCGCCGATGATCTTGAACGGCGACTGGGCGACTTGGCCTATGGCGGAGATTGGAGCTCCGATGAGGGAGAGGGGCGACACTGTCGGGTCGCCGTTCTCGACGACATAGATCGGGCCCGAGAAGTCGACCGGCACCGGCTCGGCCCAGCCCTCGTCGATCTTGGCCTGCTCCTTGCCGGCGTTGGCATACATGACGCTGGTCACGCCGCCTTTGCGCGGACCACCGGCCGGGAAGATTCCGCCCATCGCCTGGAACGGGAGGCCGACGATCGTACCCACGCCTCCTGAAATCGGGCCGGTGCCGGCCACGCCAACGCCAGCGTCGGGTGTGGTCTGAGGAGCGGTTCGCGCGGTAACTGAGCCCGGATGCGGACCCTTGAGCCCGTTGGTCGCCGTAACTTCCGAACCGCTGCGCATCGGGCGTCGAATGACCCGGCGAACCGTGAGCGGACGGCGGGTCATGCCGGCCGACTGCCCGGCATCCATGGCCGGATCACCACCCGCCGTCTGCGCCATCGCAGGCGCCTCCATGGCCATGAAGCCCATCAGGGACAGAACCGCCACCGACGGGGCAACGACCGCCTTTTTCAAATTCATCATCGTCTACTCTCCTCGAGTGTGCCTGATTCCGGTTGTCATACCTTCAGACCGCCAAGTCCGCCTCACCCTACGGACGGTGGAAGCAGCGCTCGCATGATGTCAGAACGTGCTCTCACGCGTTTTGTTGCACCTTCTCACCGTGCGCCTGATTTTGGCCGCGATTCCTGTTGCGTGCGAATGACAGGTCATCATCTCATCAGCACACCAGGATCGATGCCGCTCCGCGCTCCATCGAAGCCGAGGTTTTCTCGAACGGCTATCACCATTCATACGCGGTGGCCCAATGGTCAAGGCATAGCTTTCCCTGGGTGGTGAGCAATCCGTCAACTGAGTAAACGCGTCGGAGGCTGTTGCATTTGAGTTGCACCTCTCGCCGCGCCTTCAGAGCACGACGGTGATTTTGCGCGCGGCGCGCGTCAGCGCCGTATAGAGCCATCGGTCGCGGTGTTCCCGGAAGGCGTAGCTTTCGTCGAAGAGCACGACATCGTTCCACTGCGATCCTTGCGCCTTGTGGACCGTCAGGGCGTAGCCGTAGTCGAACTGATCCGAATCGCGACGCGCCAGCGGCGACAGTTGGTCGTCCGTTCCTTCGAAGAAGGCCGGCAGGACGCCAACCCGCACCGCCTTCCGATCGACCTCCTCGGCTGTGAGGCTCATGGAGAACTTGGCGCCGCGATCGGCGTGCAGGGTCTTCACCGTCCAGGTGCCGCCATTGAGCAGGCCCTTTTTCTTGTCGTTGCGCAGGCACACCAGCTTCTCCCCGACGCCAGGTCGCGTACTGGTGTGACCCAGCAGTTCGCGCATGCGGCCGTTGTAAGCGCGCCGCGTCTTATTGGTGCCGACCAGAACCTGGTCGGCCTGCATCACGGTGGTGGAATCGATGGCGGCGCGTCGAATGACCCGACTGTCCCCATAGGTGCCGAGCGACAGCCGACTACCCTCGCGGATCTGCATCGACATGCGGATGATGGGGTTGTCGGCCGCCTGCCGATGCACCTCGGTCAACATGGCGTCGGGTTCCCCGTCGGTGAAGAAGCCGCCCCCTTTGACCGGCGGGAGTTGCGCCGTATCGCCCAGCACCAGGACCTTGGTTCCGAAAGACAGAAGATCCCGCCCGAGTTCTTCGTCGACCATGGAGCATTCGTCGATGATGATGAGGTCGGCGTCCGCCGCGGCGCTCTTCTTGTTCAGCACGAAAGAGGGAGCCTCGTCGTCCTCGCCTTCGCCGCGGGAGCGGTAGATCAGGCTGTGAATGGTCGAGGCGCCCCGGCAGCCCTTGGATCGGAGCACCAGCGCGGCCTTCCCCGTATAGGCCCCGAAGGCAACCTCCCCAGACACGTCCTCGGCGATCTGCTTGGCCAGCGTGGTCTTGCCGGTGCCGGCGAAGCCGAAGAGGCGGAAAACCTGCGGCTCGCCGCGCTTCAGCCAGGCTGACACGGCGACGAGCGCTTCGTCTTGCCCTGAGGACCAAAGCACGTTCGGGGCTCAGACCAGGCCACGCTTTTCGAGCAGCGTCTCGACGCTCGGCATGCGTCCTCGGAAGGCCATGTAGGCCACCTCCGGCAGGGTTCGGTTGCCGGCCGCGAGAACATGCGATCGCAGACGCTCGGCCACGGCGGCATCGAAGACATCGTCGCTTTCCTCGAAAGCGCCGAAGCCATCCGCGTCGAGCATCTCTGACCAAAGATAGGAATAATAGCCGGCCGAGTAGCCGTCGCCCGTGAAGACATGGGAGAAGTGCGAGGTTCGGTGGCGCATGGCGATCGGCCGCGGCATGCCGATGCGTTCCAGGCTGCGACGCTCGAAGGCGACGGGATCGGATGCCTCGGCTAGCCGGGATGCCGGCAAGGAGTGGAAGTCGAGGTCCACGGTGGCCGACGAACAGAATTCGACCGCCGCGAAGCCTTGATTGAAGTTCCTCCCCGCCATGATCCGCTCCAGCAAGGCCTCGGGCATGGGCTCGCGGGTGACCGCGTGGCGGGCGAACCGCCGCAGGACCTCGGGCCGCAGCAACCAATGTTCGTAGAGCTGCGACGGGAACTCGACGAAGTCCCTCGGGACGCTGGTGCCGGCGATCGACGGATAGGTCACGTCCGTCAACATGGAATGGAGCGCGTGGCCGAACTCGTGGAACAGCGTGCGGGCGTCGTCGACGCTGAGCAGCGCAGGCCCGCCCTCACCACCCTTGGCGAAATTCATCACGTTGACGACGATGGGTCGAACATCGCCGTCGAGCTTGCTCTGCTGGCGGAAGCCGCTGTTCCAGGCCCCCGAGCGCTTGGAGGGGCGGGCGAAATAATCCCCCAGGAAGAGCGCCAGGTGGCGCCCGTTCCTGTCACTGACCTCGAAGGCGCGCACGTCGGGGTGGTAGACCGGCACATCGTGGCAGGCCGTGAAAACGAGACCGAAGAGCCGGCTCGCGGTGTCGAAGGCCGCCGCGATGATGTCGTCGAGCACGAGGTAGGACTTGATCTCGCTTTCGTCGAGGTCGTAGCGGGCCTTGCGCACCTTCTCGGCGTAATAGCGCCAGTCGTAGGGCTCGAGCTCGAAGTTGCCCCCTTCGCGCACCACCTCTTCCCTCAGCATGTCAGCTTCTTGGGCCACCTTGACCTTGGCGTGATGCCAGACGCGGTCGAGCAGTTCGCGGACGGCGGCCGGCGTCTTGGCCATGGTGTCATCGAGCTTGTAGTCGGCGAAGGTGTCGAAGCCGAGCAGCGTCGCGCGCTCGCACCGGAGCGCCAAGGTCTCCGCCACGATCGGACGATTGTCGTGCGGCCCTTCGTTCTCGCCGCGGGCCTGCCAGGCCGCGAAAGCCTTCTCGCGGAGATCACGGCGCGCGGAAAAGCGGAGGAACGGCTCGATCAGGGAGCGGCTCAGCGTGACGGCATGGCGGCCCGGCATGCCGCGCTCGCTGGCCGCCTGGGCGGCGGCGGCGCGCAGCGGTTGGGGCAGACCGAGCAAGTCCTCTTCGGTTTCGAGGGTCAGAAGATAGGACTTCTCATCCGCCATGACATTTTGGCTGAAGGTCGTGCCGAGGACGGCAAGGCGCTCCGAGATCTCCGCCAGGCGCCGGCGGCCCTCCGGGTCGAGCTTGGAACCGGCACGCACGAAATTCTTGTGGGTCAGGTGCAGCACGCGGCGCTGTTCGTCGTTCAGCCCCAGCGCGTCGATGGCATTGAACAGGTCGTCGATGCGCCGGAACAGGGCCGCATTGAGGGCGATCGACTGGTAATGTCGCGCCAGAACCGGCGAGATGTTGCGCTCGATTTCCTGGAGGCTCTCGTTCGTGTCGGCTCCGGCGAGGTTCCAGAACACGCCGCCGACGCGGCGAAGCGTCTGCCCCGCGCGCTCCAGCGCCCCGATGGTGTTGTCGAAGTCCGGGGCGCCGGCGCTGGCGACGATCGCCTCGATCTCCGCTTCATGCTCAGCCAGAGCGGTCGCGAACGCGGGCCCGAAGTGCTCGGGCGCTATATTTCCGAACGGCGGGCTCTTGAACGGTGTCGTCCAGGGTTCAAGCAAAGGGTTGGTCGACACCGGAGGCCTCCTCGGTGAGCCGATGGATCGCACGCTTGCGAACACAAACGTCCAGGCGGACGGAGAGCCCTCGATAAGGCCTCGCGGTCGGTGGCTCAAGCGGAGCTTGGCGGTCCTGCCATCGGTGCGATACCGCCCGGATCAGGCCGATCTGGTCCGCGCCGTGAAACTTCTAGCCGTTCCGGCGCGTCGGGCAGGGGCGAGCCGACCCGCAACAGCCTTTCGAGACTCCTGATGGAAATGGAACTGAAGCTCCTCATCGGTGCCGACGCCCACGGCGTCATCGCGCGGCACCCGCTCTTCGCCGCCGTCGAGGCACGGACCCAGAAGGCGATCACCACCTACTACGATACGCCGGAACTCGACTTGTTTCGCCTCGGCGCGACGTTCCGGGTGCGCGGCTCCGACGGGGATTTCATCCAGACCGTGAAGCTCGAGCGGCCCGACGAAGGTATCGGGACGCGAGTGGAGTGGGAGTGGACGCTCGGCACGCCCGATCCCGATCCTGGCAAGCTCGCGAGTCTGCCCGAGGAGGCGGGGCCGGTCCCGCGGTTCGCAAAGCGTCTGGCGCCGATCTTCGCCACCGAGATCGAACGCACGATCTGGCCCTTGGAACTCGCGGGCGGCACGGTCATCGAGGCGGTCATAGACCGGGGTGCCCTCCGGGCCGGGACGAAGACCCTCGACGTCAGCGAGCTCGAGCTTGAACTCAAGGCGGGCTCGGCCGCCGCGGTGTTTCGGCTGGCGATCGACCTCACCGAGCGGGTGCAGCTGCGCTACGAGCCTCGAAGCAAGGCTGCCCGGGGATACGCCCTGGCGGTGGAACGCTTGCCCACCGGATGCGCAGGGACGGCGTCACCCCTCGGCTCCGGGCTGCCGATCAGCGCCGTCTTCCCACGATTGGTCAATGGTGCGTTGCGGGAACTCGCGGCCGAGATGCCTGCCGCCGCGGAGGGTGATATCGAGGGTGTCCATCGGATGAGAGCCGCGATCCGCAAATTGCGGTCGATGCTGGTGTTGTTCGATCCCTACCTCGATCGACACGCGGCGCGTGAGTTCAACACCGGCTTGAGAACCCTTGGACAGGGGCTCGGGCAGGGGCGCGACTGGGATGTTTTCCTGACCGAAACGCTGCCGCGAGTCGAGGCGATCGCCCAGGGTGCCGGCGCGGCGCTGTTGCGTGGGCCCGCCGAGCTGCGGCGCGCCGAGGCCCATGCGGCGATCGCTGACATCCTGCGCGGCCATCTGCCAACGGGACTCATCCTCGGCGTCGGAGCCTGGACAGCGGACCTGCACTGGCTCCGCCGTTCCGATGCGGGGACGCCCCTCGTCGCACTCATCCCAGACCTGCTCGATCGGCTCGAGCGCAAGGCGCGCAAACGCGCCAAGGACCTCGACGTCGATGATCCCGAACAGCTTCATGCCCTACGGAAATCACTGAAGAAGCTCCGGTACAGCGTGGAGTCCGTGGCCTCCCTGTTCGCGTCGGACCCCGTGCATGACTACCTGCACGCGATAAAAAGCGTGCTCGCGACGCTCGGCGACATCAACGATGCCGTCGTGGCGGGGGCGAGGGTCCGCGACATCGTCTCCTCCGAAGCGCCGGACCTTGCACCTGCCGCAGCCGTGCTTCTCGGCCACACGGGTAAACGCGGCGCCAAGGCTTGTGCGAAACTCCCCAAGACGCTCCGCGGCTTCCACAAGCTCGGTTCCTTCTGGCCGCGACATCGGTCGGCGTGACCTTGGGGGCGACTTGATGGCACCCCGGAAGGCCCTATACTGCACCGCAGGAAGGCCTAGGCTGAAGTGTTGTCCGGCTGGACCCGTAGGGCTTCTCCGGTCCCTGACGAGCCCGCTGGCCAGGGGCCCGGAGACAGCATGATCCCTCGAACGCTCGTTGTGTGGCTGGGTCTCGTCGCCTCGGTTGCGACGGCCGCCGCACAAGCTCCACCCGGCGGCCCGCCTGCTGTCGGCGTCATGAAGGTCACCAAGCATCCTGTGACCGAGACGAACCGCTTCATCGGGCGCATCCAGGCAACCGCGCGGGTCGATGTCGTCGCGCGCGTGACCGCGTATCTCGAATCCTACGACTTCACCGAGGGCGACGAGGTCAAGAAGGGGCAACTGCTCTACAAGCTCGAGCAGCCGCCGTTCCAGGCCGCCGTCGAGGCCAACGAGGGAGCGGTGGAGCAGTTCAAGGCCCAGCTCGCCAACGCCAACGTGACGCTGCAGCGCGCCAACACGCTGCTGAACACACCTGCCGGCCAGCAGTCGACGGTGGATACCGCCAGGGCCAGCCAGGGCAATCTCCAGGGCCAGCTCCTCACCGCCCAGGCGCAACTGAAGACCGCGCAGATCAGCCTCGGTTACACCACCATCGCCTCGCCGATCGACGGCAAGATCGGCCGCACCAACGTAACGGCCGGCAACGTCGTCTCGCCGTCGAGTGGAACGCTCGCCACCG
>CAXSEU010000087.1:0-10859 GCA_964236485.1 uncultured Lichenihabitans sp.
GGGCTCGATCTCGGGACGGGCGCGTCGCTCATCGTCGAGAAGGTTCTCGATCAGCCGCTGCTGCTCGCCGTTGAACGTCACGACGCCGAGCGACAGTCCCTCGGCGGCGAATGTCGGCTCCGTCAGACGGCGCACCACGTCGCGCACGACCGCCCGCGCCTCCTCGACATTGGTCCGTCCCTTGCCGCGTTGATAGACGCCGCCCGGCACCGGCACCAGGTGAACGGCACGCTCCTCCGTCTCGGCGGACGGGAAGGTAATGAGTTCGCCCTTGTAATAGGCGTGGTTGGCGAAGGTGATGAGGCTCTCCCGGCGGCTGCGGTAATGCCATTCGAGCCGCCGCGACGGGATGTTCGAGGCGAGGCATTCGTCGAGGATGCTTTCCTGGTCCTCGACATCGGTGCCGTCGTCCACCTCGTCGACGCCGCGCTCGCCGACGTTTGTCGGCGGCAGTTGCTCGGGATCGCCGACGATGATGGCCTGTTTTCCGCGCGCGATGGCGCCGACCGCGTCCCAGGCCGGGATCTGCGAGGCCTCATCGAAGATGACGACGTCGAAGGGTGGGCTGCCGGGCGGCAGGTATTGGGCGATCGAGAGCGGCGACATCATCATGCAGGGCGTCAGCCGGGTCAGCTTCGTCGGGATGCTGGCGAAAAGCTGACGGATCGGCATGTGCCGCGCCTTCTTGGTCAGTTCGCGCGCGAGGGCGCCCCATTCGGGATCGGTGCCGAACGCCGTCGGTAGCGGCACATCGCCCTGCAGTCGCGCCCGCACGATCCGGCGCGTCAGCGTCGCGACCACATCGTCGGCCTTGCGGAAGCGTGCGATCTCGTCCTCGTGCCGCTCGGCGAGGAAGGTTCGCAGGACCGGATCCTCGGTGACGAGGCCGTCGGCCCACCAGCGCGCGAAGAGGAGATCGAAAGCGCTCTCGATCTCGCCCGGCGGGACGATGCCCGCCTCGACGGCAGCCGTGATGACGCCGAGCCCGGCGGCATGCGCGGAGGCCGCTGCCTCGTTCCAGAAGCACCACGCCTGGGCGCGATGGAGGTGGGCGCGCCAGCGCGCCACCACCGCGAGGGTCGCGGCGATCCAGTCGGGTCCTTCAGCCGGCAAGGGGGCGGCGTCGAGGCGTCCCGCCAGGCCACCGAACCGCGTGACGACCGGCCCCGCACGATCCCACGCGGCAACGAACGCCGCGAAGGCACGGCGCGCCTCGCCCCCTTCGGCCATCAGGTGAGGGTACTCGGCCCAGAGCCGAACCACATAGTCCTGCAGATCCCCGGGCGCGAAGCCCGACACGGGCGCGAACGCCGCGATGGCGGCGCGGGCCGTCTCGGCCCAGGCGGCGAGCGCCGCCAGCGAGGCCGCGTCGCTCGACAGGCCCGACCAGAGCGGGCCCAAAACCGCAAGGTCGGGCGACAGGGCCTCGGCGGCAGCGCCGATCTCCTGGAGAGCGAGGAGCGCCCGCAGGTCGGGTGCCGGATCGTCCGGGACCTTGCCGCTCGCATGCGGCGCGATGCTCTCGCGCAGTCTGGCCTGGCGTCCGCCGCGCACGAAGATGCTGGATTGGCTCGCCTGCTGCCATTGATCGAGGAGGCCGCGGAGGTCGAGACCGAATACGCTGGGCTCATAGCCGACGCCGAGCCGGCGCTGCAGCGGCTCGGCACGCGCCTGCAGATCCCGAAGGCCGACGCAGGCCTCCCGGCGCCGGGGCGCATCCGGACCGAGGAAATGGATGCCGATGGCGGCCTCGTCGGCGAGGAGCACGGCGCCGAAAGCCCGCAGGGCGCTCACGGTCGCAAGATCGAGCGGGAGATCCTGCAGGCCGATCCCCGCCGCGAAGGTCGCGGCCGCGTCGCCGACGCCGGGCAGGATGCTCGCGAGGTCGTCGATGGCGGCATCGAGTTCGTGCCGCCAGTCCGGCGTCCACTCGGCGGTTCCGATCTCGCGCAGCGGATGGTCGGCCGGAGATCCGACCGCCTTCAAGGCCGTCTCCATGTCCCGGCAGAGCCGTCGGAGCAGCGCCAGCCGCTCCGGCGTCGGCCGCTCCGCTCGTGGCCAGTCGAGACGAAGGCGCGGCAGCCGCTCCCGGCCGGCGATCACACGGCCGAAGGCCGCATAGGCCGTAAGCCCGGTCTCGCGGCGCCGGTGAAGCGCCGCGACGAGGCGGTTGAGCTGATCGCGCGCGTTGCCGAGTTCCGCCGTGGCGGTGTCCCAGTCCTCGAGGCTCGGCGCGTGCCGTTCCTGCCAGGCCGCCTTGAGGCGTGCCAGGACGGCGGATTTCTGCGCCTTGGCGGAATGCACTTCGAGGCAATACTCGCCGAGGCCGATCTCGTCGAGGCGGCGTTGGACAACCTCCAACGCGGCGGTCTTCTGCGACACGAAGAGGACGGTCCTGCCCGACGCCAGACATTGGGAGATGATGTTGGCGATGGTCTGGCTCTTGCCCGTGCCGGGCGGCCCGAACAGCACGAAATCCTTGCCGCCCTGGGCGGCCATCACGGCCGCCAGTTGCGACGAATCGGCCGAAAGCGGCGCGAAGATCTCGCGCGGGTGGTAGTCGACGTCCATGCGTGCCGCTTCGGGGAATTCCGACGCGTCGCCATAGGAATGCTTGGGCGTGTCGATGAGGTGGCGCACCACCGGGCTGTCCTTGAGCCGATCGACCCGCTCGACAAGGTCTTTCCACATCAGGAATTTGGTGAACGAGAAGGTCGAGAGCACGACCTCTCCTGTCACCTCCCAGCCTTTCAGGTCGCGCACATGGGCGCGCAGGATCTGCAGGATCGACGCCACGGCGAGCCCGGAGCCGTCCGTCGGCAGGTCGCGCTCGAACTCCGGCATCCTGAGTTCGAAATCCTGCCGCAGCATCTCGATCAAGGTCGGGTTGAACCGGGCCTCCTCCTCGTGCAGGACCAGGCGAAAGCCGGCCCTGACGCTGGATCGTTGCAGCGAGACCGGAATGAGCAGAACCGGGGCGCGGCTCGCCTTGGCGTCGTCACGCTGCGTCCAGTTCAAGAAGCCGATCGCCAGGAAAAGGATGTTCGCGCCTCCTTCCTCGAAGGCCGTCTTGGTCAGCCGAAAGAGTTCGGTCAGCCGGGCGTCGAGGTCGGCCGGGACGAGATCGGTTTGCAGATCTCCTGCCGCGAGGCCCTGCAGCAGGAAATTGCGCCGGCCGTCGTCGCCGAAGCGCTCCCGGTGAAGCGCCGGGCTCCTCCCGTCGGCCTCGGTCAGGACGTCGGCCCGGGGCAGAAACCGGAACGACTTGCCCTCGGCCAGCCGATCCTCGAGCAAGGCCGGATCAGGACAATCCAGCCAGACGGCTTTCTTGGTTCCCTTGAAGTTCAGGAGCTTGTTCCGGAGCGTCAGGTCGAGGAGCTTGCGCTTCCAGCGCTCCAGCCGATCGACGGGCGCTTCGGACCGGGTGGCGGGGACGACCTCCTCGATGAAGATCGGCGCCTCGTCGAGCGCCATGTCGAGCGGCGGTGCCTCCGGCACGAGAACCGCCTCCGCACCCTCGCCAAGATCGAGGGGCCGGGTCTGGCGCTGGCGCGCGCGACGGATGTCGACCGCGAGGTCGAGCCGGCGCGGCGCGTTCTCCTCGACCTGCGCCGCCCCCGACTCCACGGCGGCGGCGAACCGGCCGGCGCGGCCCTGCGTCAGCACGGTCGTCTCGACGAGGACGAGTTCCTGCAGGTCACGCCGCTTGCGCAGGACCTGCGCATCGTCCACGACGACGTTGGCGAAATCGGCGCGCCGGAGCCAGACCCCTGTGAAGGCGTGCCCCTCCGTCAGCACGACCAGGGGGTCGAGCCCGGCCTGTTCCAGGCAGGCGGCGAACAGCAGGGCGGCGTCGAGGCAGGTCGCGGTCTTGCGCGCCAGGATGTCCGATGGGCTGCGCACCTTCTGGCCCGTGCGCTCGAAGCTCGCCGGCGGCAGGACGTAGGCGATGGACCGGTCGGCGAGCGCGGCCCAGATCGCGGCCGCGAGATCCCAGGCTCGTCCCCGCGTGTCCTCCGCATAACCGTCGATGGCACTGCGTTTGCCCGCCGCGCCAAGCTTTTGCGCCGCGAGGTAGAGCACCGTATCGACCGCCGGATCGTTGGGACGGACGAAGGCCGCGAGCAGTTCCGGCGCGGCCGTGAGGCCACCCCAGTGGGACGGCGGCAGCAGCTGGATGGTGGCGTCGGTCCGCGTGGCTTCGAGGCCGCCCACCTCGGCCGTCACGATCAGCTCCGCCTTGACGCCTTCGACGAGGTTGCGCAACAGCGCCGCGTCGAGCCGCAGGTCGGGCGTGCGGATGTAGTGGAATGCGCCAGGCTCGATGGCCTCGATGCGGATGGTCAGCGGCGACAGGACAGGCGGCTCGCTCGTGACGCGGATGACGACGTCGGCCAGGGCCGCCTCGCTGTCGTTGTCGACCTTGATCTCCTGGACGACCGGGATCGAATTCTGGTGAAAGGCCGTGCTGAGGAAACTCGTCGCCGACAGCGTCAGCCGCATGTTGCACCGCCTCGTTTCGCGCCGAATCCGCCAGCGGCGACTCTAGAGCACGTCAGGGTGTGATTGAATCGCTTCGCAATCACACCCTGTTGAACGTGCTCGCGAATCTAATCTCGGAATATGTCAGCAACAGCATGACATACTCTAGGTGGAAGGGCGCGGGATACGCAACAGAAGCGTATCGTCGACAAGGGGGCAGGGTTGGCGGGGAGCGCCTTCGCGGCACCGGGACAAGCTGCTCGAGGTGGCCTATGACCAAAGCAAGCGTCGGTGAGGAGAAGAAACCTGATGCACGCCCATTTCGTTCTCGCGCATCCGGAGCCGCGGTCCTTCAACGCCCACCTGGTCCGATCCGGGTCGGAAGCCTTGGCGGCTCAAGGCTGGGCGGTTTCGGTTTCGGACCTCTACGCCCTGGGTTTCGACCCCTGCGAGCACCCACAGCACTATATGGACCGTGCCGTCCGGGCCCGCTTCGACGCGCAATCCGAGCAGCGACACGCTGCCAAGGCCGGCAGGCTGCCGAAGGCGGTGCTCGACGAGCTGGCCTTCATGGATCGCGCCGACCTCTTGGTCCTGCAGTATCCGATGTGGTGGCACCTGCCGCCCGCGATGATGAAAGGCTGGTTCGACCGCGTCTTCGCGTTCGGCGAGGTCTATACGAGCCAGAAACGCTTCGAGAAGGGCCGCTTCGCCGGCAAGCGCGCCATGCTCTCGGTCACGGTCGGCACCAGCCGGGACACCTATGCGCATGACGGCCGCAGCGGCGACATCGACATGATGCTCTGGCCGGTCAACTTCTCGCTGGCCTTCGTGGGCTATGAGGTGCTGACGCCCTTCGTCGGCTATGGGGTGGAGGCCGGCATCCGCTACTCCGACCCGGCCGCCCTGGAGGGGCGGATGACAGGGATCGTAACGGAGTTCCGCGCCGCGCTCGCGCGCGTCGGCCAGCGGGCGATCGTTCCCTTCAACCGCATGGACGAGTGGGGCGAGAACGGCCGCATCGTGCCCGGCGCGCCGGTCCACTCGGCCTTCGTGCGCCGCAAGCGGCGGCTGGAGTTGGAGTGATCATGCGGAACGAGATCCTGGCCGCGGAGGCACCATGACCGACGCCCTCGACCTCGACGTCTGCAGGACCTGGATCGGTCGCGAGGAACAGGGCGCCGACGTCGTCACGCCTGAACTCGTGAAGCGGTTTCGCGCGACCCTCGACCTGTCGCCGGGCGACGCGCAGCCGGGCGACGTGGCGCCGCCCGCGATCCATTGGTGTCTCGCCCCCGCGGCTCCCGCCACGGCGGCGCTGGGCCCGGACGGGCATCCCCGACGGGGCGGGTTCCTGCCGCCCATCGCCTTGCCGCGGCGAATGTGGGCAGGCGGGCGGCTGGCGTTCGGCGCGCCGATCCGCATCGGCGACGCCGTGCGGCGCCTGTCGCGCATCGAGGACGTGACCTCCAAGGAGGGGCGGACCGGCTCATTGTGCTTCGTCACGGTGCGGCACCTCCTCAGCGTGGCGGATGCGACCGTGATCGACGAGCGCCAGGACATCGTCTATCGCGGCCTCGAGGCGGAAACGCGCGACGCCAGCCGTGATGCCTCGGCCGGACCGGCGCCGGAACCACGATGGAGCAAGAGCGTCGTGGCCGGCGAAGTGATGCTTTTCCGCTACTCGGCCCTGACGTTCAACGGGCACCGCATCCATTACGACCGGCGCTATGGCCTGGAGCAGGAAGGCTATCCCGGCCTTGTCGTGCACGGGCCGCTGCAGGCGACGTGGCTGCTGCACTACGCCGCCGACCTTCACGACAAAAAACGGCCAAAAAACTTCGAATTCCGCAGCACCGCCCCGCTCTTCGAGGGCGCGGCGCTCCGGCTCTGCGCGGCCGAAACACCCTCGGGTCTGCGTCTATGGACCGCCGACGCTGCGGGGCGCCCGGCGATGAGTGCGGAGGCGACCTGGTAAGCGACCATCCAGAAGGCGCAGCGGCGGCGCCGGGATCGGTCAGCGACGGCACGATGGCGAGTGGCGCGCCTCGCAGGATTCGAACCTGCGACCCTCGGGTTCGAAGCCCGATACTCTATCCAACTGAGCTAGAGGCGCGTGACGTCGATCATGACACGAAACGCGCCGCGATGCTCGCCTTTTTCGCCAGAAGACCGCGGAAAAACGCCGACTCGCGTGGCCGAGGCCGCGTCGGCGGAACGAGACGGGCTGGCGTCGCCTCATCGCCGGAACCCCCGAAGGGGTGGACCGCGACATGGTGGGGCGTGAGAAGGTAGCGCCGGGCGACCTCCGCATAGCCGTCGTAGACGAGGCCCCCGTTGCGCGCGACGAGCCTCTCGCGGTTCAGCCTGTACCATCGCGGCAGCGCGTACCAGGGCATCAGCGGGCTCTCATGGTGGGCGGCGTGAAGGTTGTTGAAGAGGAACAGGAAGCCCAGGATCGGCGCGTTCTCGACGATAGCGGTCCGCTCCGGAACATCCGACTCGGCCCGGTGTTCGGCGAAACTGCGCAGCATCAGGATCGAGGCGGCGGGATAGACGAGGCCGAAGAAATAGACCAGGGGGCCGATGCGGCAGACGCCCACGACCCAGGCCAGCACGACGGCAACCCCGAAGGCGTGCGACAACCAGATCCGCCGCGCCCCGCCGCGCCCTCGCATGACGAGCCCGGCCTGAGCCCAGAGGTAACGGCCGATGTTCCAGGCCGGCCCGAAGACGAGGCGTCCCGCCAGGGTCGAATGGATCCGGATGTAGGTCCTGCCGAGGGTGCCGAGGGACGCCCAGGCGGCGGGCGTCCAGTAATAGGTTTCCGGGTCGTCGAAGGGGTCGGTGAGCCGCTCGTCCCGATGATGGACGAGGTGCGAGCGGCGATAGGATTCGAACGGCAGCCACAGCGACAAGGGCATGAAGGCCAGGGCCCTGTTGAGCCGCCGCCACCCGGTGGGATGGCCATGGATGAATTCGTGCTGCATCGAGGACTGCAGCGCCAGGATCACCGCGCCGCATCCAATGAAGATCGCGGCGGGCAGCGCATCATGCCAATAGGTCAGCGCCAGGAAGGCTCCATAGACACCGCAGCACAGCAGGATGGAGGGCCATTCCACGCCTCGACGCCGGACCTTGCCGGGCGTTCGGGGGAGATCGGGCCGCTGCATCGTCGTGCTCCTTCGCAGATCGAATCACCTGCGACCATCCTGCGCCATCCATCGTCTAGTGCAACGGTAGACTTGTAACGATAAGTTGCCTCTGGAGACATTAACATTGATTTGTTTACAACTATCACATCTGTTTCAGACTCTCCGCACAAACGGGTGAGATGATTCGCTCTTCCGCCCTGACGTCGTTCCGCCGTCGCCTCGAAACCGTCATGGCCCGATCGGGTCTCAACATGTCGGCTTTCGCGCGCCTCGCCGGCATCGATCGGTCGACGCTTTCGCAACTGCTGAGCGAGGAGAACCCCCGATTGCCACGGGCCGAGACCCTGGTGGCGATCGCCGGTGTGGCGCATGTATCGGTCGATTGGCTGCTCGGCCTCAGCCAGCGCGAGGAGATCGGCTCCGAGATCATCGAGGCCATGTTGCAGATCGAGACGCATGACCCCAGTCCGGCCGACGACCATTTCGTGGCCTGGCTCAGCGAGGCGCAGGGCTACCGCATCCGCACGGTGCCAGTGGCGCTACCCGATTTCATGAAGACCGAGGCCGCGCTTCGTTTCGAGTACCGCGGCGCCTTCGCCAAGGAGGCGATGTCGCGGCTCGATGCCGTGCGGGCCCGGCTGCACTTCATGGGCGAGCCCGACAACGACGTCGAGGTGTGCATCACCACCCAGGCCCTCTGGGGCCTGGTCGAAGGGCGGGAACTCTGGCAGGACATGCCGGCCGAGGATCGGCGCGCGCAGCTCGACCATATGGCGAACCTCTATCGCCACGCCTATCCGGGCCTGCGCCTCTATCTTTATGACCACCGCGACATCTACTCGGCGCCCTTCACGGTGTTCGGGCCGAAACGGGCGGTCCTCTTCCTCGGCCATTCGTACCTGGTGCTGAACGGGTCGGATCACATCCGCATGTTCGCACGTCGCTTCGACGACATGATCCGCCTCGCCGTGGTCCAGCCGCACGCGGTCGAAGAGACGCTGCGGGAGATGGCTGCGGCGGTGCGGTCAAGCGCAAACCGGATTAAAACCCCGCTTGGGCTGTGCATATCTCTGCACATAATCCCGAGGCTCTTATGTCCCATGTGACCTTCACCGACCTGCGTAACAACCTTGCCACGCATCTCGACAAGGTCGAATCGGACCGCGCCGAGTTAGTGGTCACACGTCAGAACCATGAGCCCGTCGTCATCGTGCCACTCTCGGAATGGGAAGGCATGAAGGCAACCCTTCACCTGCTGAGCACACCGGCCAATGCACGGCGTCTGCGCGCCTCGTTGGCGGCCGCCAAAGCCGGCAACCTGATCGAACGCGGTCTGGTCGAATCTTGAAGCTGCTATGGACTGCGGAGGGCTGGGCGGATTACCTCTATTGGCAAAGCACCGATCCAGCCGTGTTGAAGCGGATCAACGCCATCATCACCGAGACACAACGACATCCTTTCAAGGGCATCGGTAAACCGGAACCGCTGCGCAACGAATTGTCCGGCTGGTGGTCGCGGCGGATCACACAGGAGCATCGGCTGGTCTATCGGGCGACCGGCCAGGGCGCGGCCCAGGCGCTCGAGGTCATCAAATGCCGGTTTCACTACCACCCTTGAACATGCGGTCGGGGCTCGGCCGAAGTTTTACGGCAGCGGGAAAGTCTGCCGGATCAGTGCCGCGAGGCCGTCGCGCACGGCCCGGTAGGCGTCGAGCACCACGTCGCGCGAGCCCTCGACGGCGGTCGGGTCGGCGGTCGGCCAGTAGATGACCTCGACCGCCATCGCGCGGGTGAATTCGAGCGCCCGGTGATGCGCCTCGGGCGACAGGGCAACGATGAGGTCGAAGCTTTCGTCCTCGAGGTCCTCGAAGGTCTGCGGCCGGTGCTTGCCGAGCTCGAGTCCCATCTCCCGCATCACGGCGGTGACGAAGGGGTCGCGTTCGCCGGGCCTGACGCCGGCCGAGCCGAGATGGACGGCGCGACCGAACATCTTTCGCGCCAGGGCCTCGGCCATGGGAGAGCGGACGGCGTTCTCCGAACAGGCGAAGAGAATCGACTGCGGCATCGCCGGCGTGACGACGGGATCGACCGCCAAGGCCCGCTCAGCCTTTCCAATGAAGGGCGGTCACGAGCGTGAACAGCCGCCGCCACGTCGCCCCATCGCAGTCGATCTTGCCGGCGAGGCGAGCGCCGAGCGCCCTGGCGCCCTCGTCGTGCAGGCCGCGCCTCCCCATGTCGATCGCCTCGATCCGGCCCGGCGTCGAGGCCCGAACGGCCGCCTGATAGCTGTCGCAGAGCATGAGGTAGTCCCTGATGATTCCCCGCAGCGGTTTAAGCGCCAGGAGATGCGAGATCACGGGCCGATCATCCTCGGTCGAGACGGCGAGCAGCAGCTTCGAATCCTGGAGCGCGATGGCGAGGCGGTAGGGGCCTCCCTCGTGGGACTGCACGGCGAAGGCATTGTCCTCGATCAGGTCGCAGATGGCGATGCGCCGCTCGTGCTCCTGGTCCGGCGTTCCGCGCCCGATCGATGCCTCGTCGAGCGTCACCGCCGAAAGGCGGCGGCGGCCTCCGCCTCGAGCCTCGAGGCTCATCGGCCGTTGGTGCGCATCGCCACCGAGCGCGCATGCCCCGCGAGCCCCTCGGCGGTACCGAGCGCGATGGCGGCTGGGGCGAGACGGGTCAGTGCGGCCGGGCCGCACCGCAGGATCGAGGTGCGCTTCATGAAGTCGAGGACCCCGAGGCCGCTCGCGTATCTGGCCGAGCGCGCCGTCGGCAGGACGTGGTTCGATCCGCCGACGTAATCCCCGATGGCCTCGGGGGTATGCGCGCCGAGGAAGATGGCGCCGGCGTTGCGGATGCGGCCCGATAGCGCAGCGGCGTCCTCGGCCAGGATCTCGAGGTGTTCGGGCGCCAGGCGGTCGACCAGCGGGACCGCCGAAGCGAGGTCGTCGACCAGGATGATGGCGCCGAAATCCCGCCAGCTCGCGCTCGCGATTTCTTCGCGCGGCAAGGTCGCCAATTGGGCCAGGACGGCCGTCTCGACCGCGTCGGCGAGCCCGGGGTCGTCGGTGATCAGGATCGACTGGGCCGCCGCGTCGTGCTCCGCCTGGGCCAGGAGGTCGGCGGCGATCCAGCCGGGGTGTGCAGTCCCGTCGGCCAGCACCACGACCTCGGAAGGCCCGGCGATCTTGTCGATGCCGACGGTGCCGAAAACCCGCCG
>CAXSEU010000088.1:0-10832 GCA_964236485.1 uncultured Lichenihabitans sp.
TCCCGCGCCGTCACACAGCCCGGCGAAGCCGTCTCGTTCGCGGATCGAAGCCCCAGGGCCTCCGCGATCGACGGTTCAGGCGGGAGCGCCCTCACGCCAATCCCTTGACGATGTTGTCGACCATCTTCTTGGCGTCGGCGAAGAGCATCATGGTGTTGTCGCGGAAGAAGAGTTCGTTCTCGACTCCCGCATAGCCGGAGCCCATGCCGCGCTTGATGAAGAGCACCGTCTTGGCCTTTTCGACATCGAGCACCGGCATGCCGTAGATGGGCGACGACTTGTCGGTCTTGGCCGAGGGGTTGGTCACGTCGTTGGCGCCGATCACGAAGGCGACGTCCGCCTGGGCGAATTCGGAATTGATGTCCTCGAGTTCGAACACCTCGTCGTAGGGCACGTTGGCCTCCGCCAGGAGCACGTTCATATGGCCCGGCATCCGGCCGGCCACGGGATGGATGGCGTATTTCACCTCGACACCCTCCTTCTTCAGGAGGTCCGCCATTTCCCGCAAGGCGTGCTGGGCCTGGGCGACCGCCATGCCGTAGCCCGGCACGATGATGACCTTGGAGGCGTTCTTCATGATGTAGGCTGCGTCCTCGGCCGATCCCAGCCGCACAGGCCGGGTCTCGACGGCGCCGCTCGCCGTGGCGGTTTCGCCGCCGAAGCCGCCGAGGATGACCGACACGAAGGAGCGGTTCATCCCCTTGCACATGATGTAGCTGAGGATGGCGCCCGACGAGCCGACGAGCGCGCCGGTGATGATGAGCGCGAGGTTACCCAGCGTGAAGCCGATGCCCGCCGCCGCCCAGCCCGAATAGCTGTTGAGCATGGAGACGACGACCGGCATGTCGGCGCCCCCGATCGGCACGATGATGAGGACCCCGAGCCCCAGCGAGGCCAGCACGATCAACCAGAAGGCGAGCGTGCTGGTGTACAGCACAAAGAGCACGATCAGCGCCAGCAGCGACGCCGCCAGCCCGATGTTGATAGGGTGCCGGTTCGGCAGCAGGATCGGTTTGCCGGACATGCGTCCGTCGAGCTTCAGGAAGGCGATCACCGAGCCGGTGAAGGTGATCGCCCCGATGGCGGCGCCGATCGACATCTCGACGAGGCTCTGCCCATGGATGTCGCCCGGCACCCCGATCCCGAAAGCCTGAGGGGCGTAGAGCGCGCCGGCCGCCACCAGCACCGCCGCGAGGCCGACCAGCGCATGGAACAGTGCCACGAGCTGCGGCATGGCGGTCATCTGCACCGACCTCGCCCGCCAGGCCCCGATGCCGCCGCCGATGCCTATGGCGACGATCACCATCAGCCAGGAGATGGCGTCGGACGGCGGCCGGTAGAGCAGGGTGGTCAGCACCGCAAGCCCCATGCCGATCATGCCGAAGCGGTTGCCTTGACGGGAACTCGCCGGCGAGGACAGACCGCGCAGCGCCAGGATGAAGAGGATGCCGGAGACGAGGTAGAGCAGGGCCGCGAGGTTGTCGGTCATCGCTCAGCCCTTCCGCTTGTACATGGCGAGCATCCGTTCGGTGACCAGGAAGCCGCCGAAGATGTTCACCGAAGCGAGGATCAAGGCCAGGAAGCCGAAGACGCGCGCCGCCCAGGCGCCGGCGTCCCCGTAGGCGGCGGTGTCGACGCCGACCGACAGCAGGGCGCCGACGACGATGACCGAGGAGATGGCATTGGTGACCGACATCAGCGGCGTATGCAGCGCCGGGGTAACGGCCCAGACCACGTAGTAGCCGACGAAGACCGCGAGGGCGAAGATGGCGAGGCGGAACACGAAGGGATCCACGACGCCGCCCGTCGCGGCGTGCATGGCAGCGCCGGCGCCGTCCCCGAGCTGCATCGCATAGGCCTGGGCGTTGTCGGCCGCCTGCCTGGCAACGTCGGCGGCCTGGCGCGCCGCCATGGCCGCGGCCTGCGCCTTGTCGTAAAGCTGTTGCGCGCTATCGGCCGCCATGAGGCTCTCTCGGTCGAGGGTTGGAGGTGGAATGGCTTGTGAGACGATGCGCCGTTGCGGCTATGGGATCACTGTCGCGGCGACGGGGGCCGCCGGTTGGAAGCCGGGGTGGACCAGGGCACCGCCCCGCGTCAGCAGGGTGGCGCGCACGAGTTCGTCCTCCCAATCGACCTTCACGGCCTTGCTGGCCTTGTCGACGAGGATCTCGGCAAAGGCATAGAGGTTGCGGGCATAGAGGGTGGAAGCGGTGGCGGCGAGGCGCCCCGCCACATTGAGGTAGCCGACCACCTTGACGCCGTGGGCTTCGACGACCTCGCCGGGCCGCGAGGCCTCGCAGTTGCCGCCGCGCTCGACCGCGAGATCGACGACCACCGAGCCCTGCCGCATCGAAGCCACCATGGCGGCGGAGACGAGTTTGGGCGCCGGGCGGCCCGGGATCAGCGCGGTCGTGATGACGATGTCCTGCTTGGCGATGTGCATGGCGACGAGCGCGGCCTGCTTGGCCTGATAGGCGTCCGACATCGGCTTGGCGTAGCCCCCGGAGGTCTCCGCCTGCTTGAACTCCTCGTCCTCGACCGCCACGAACTTGGCGCCGAGCGATTCCACCTGCTCCTTGGTGGCCGGCCTGACATCCGTGGCGGTGACGATGGCACCGAGCCGCCGCGCCGTGGCGATGGCCTGCAATCCGGCGACCCCGACCCCCATGACGAACACCTTGGCGGCCGGAACCGTGCCGGCGGCGGTCATCATCATCGGAAAGGCGCGGCCGAACTGCTCGGCGGCTTCGATCACGGCGCGGTAGCCGGCCAGATTGGCTTGGCTGGACAGCACATCCATCACCTGCGCCCGCGTGATGCGGGGCATCAGTTCCATGGAAAAGGCGGTCAGCCCGGCCCGCGCCATGGCACCCAGCGCTTCGGTCTGGCCATAGGGATCCATGATGGCGAGGACCACCGCGCCGCGCCGGTAGGTGGCCGCCTCCTCGGGCGTGGGGCGGCGCACCTTGAGGACCATGTCGGCTGTGCGAACGGCTTCACCGGGTTCGCGGACGATCTGCGCACCCGCGGCCGTAAACGCTTCATCGGTCAGGCCGGACCGGAGGCCGGCTCCGCTCTCGACCGCGACCGTCGCGCCGATCGCCATGAACTTCTTGACCGTTTCGGGCGTCGCGGCGATCCGCGATTCGGGTTCGGACTCGGCCGGCACGGCAATGCGCATGGTCCCCTCGCACGGTCTCGTCGCTCCGCCGGCCGGCGGATGGCGCGGCGTCGGTCGTCGGTGTCCCGGCCGGAGGGCCGGCGACGCCCTCAGATCAGAAAGAATGCCATCAGGATGAGGATCACGGCGACCGTCAAGGTGCCCCACTTGGCGGCGGCCGTAAAAGCCCGGTAGGTCCGCTCGTGTTCCGCGTAATCCATGTATTCGGGGTTCATCGGAACCTCGTCGTAGGACACCATTTCGGCCTCGTCGATAGCTTGGATGCCAGGACACCTAGCGGAAACTCGGCTGGGGGGCAAACGGCTCAGCTTATTGCTGATATACAATAATACGGACATCCGGCACGAGTTGGTTCAGATAATCGAAGTCCGTGATGTTCGCCGTTAGGACCGAAGCACCAAGCAGACGGGCCTGCAGCAGGATGATCGCGTCGTTGAGGAACTTTCGTTCGACACGGCCTCCGGGCCCGAAGTTGCCGAGCCGCGCAAGCGCACCCGCCAACATTCCGGCTTCCGCCCACGTGCTGGCATCCGGCGCATGAAGACGGTGCTCCGGAATGTCCTCTATGGTCGCGCGAAGGCTTCGGAGAGTCGGGGTGGTAGACGGATGAGCCGGATCGAGCCGCTCAAACGCATGGGTGAGTTCCGCGACGACCACGGCGGAGTGATGACAAAGTCTGTACGACAGAAGTGCGTCGACCCCGTCTGGCGAGCGACCTTGAAGGACGTGAACATAGACGGTCGCGTCAAGAAGCAAGGCGCTGCCGACCAATGGCTGGTCGGCGGCCCAAGTGAGCTCGGCATCAGATCTGCGTGCAAGACGTCGAGTTCGTTTCTCGACTTTGAGTGATCGTAACGATCGCCGAAGATCAAATCCCAAGATCCACGTCCGGCGGGATGCTGCCCCTGCGGCGAACGAGTCGCTGCCCGAACTCGTCTTCAAGGGCCAGACGCGACAGGGCCAATTCCAGAAGTTCCGTATCGGAACTCACGTGTGTTCGCTGCTTGGCAGCCTCGACCAGTCCAGCAGGTACCCGGCCAGAGAGACGCGTATCCTTGGTTGAACTCAAAAGCCCGGCGGCCCGTGCCTGATCAAGCACAAGCTTGTTCCTGCGATGTGCCCTATCCTGCTCAGTCGAGGAGGCCAAAAATGATTTTTCAGGCATGCGGCCTCCAGTATTCGACAAGGAGTAGCAACAGTTCAACAGCCTGCCAAGGCTGCGGCATCGGCGCGTCTCATCCGGCCATCCAGCCGCCGTCGACCAGGAGGTTGACCCCCGTCATGTAGGTCGCCATGTCGCTCGCGAGGAAGGCCGCCGTGGCGGCGACGTCGGTCGGCTCGCCCAGCCGCGGCCAGGGCGTGCGGGATCGCGAATAGGCGAGCTGGTCGGGATCGGTGGCGATGCCGCCCCGGCCGGTCACGATCTTGCCCGGCGCGATGGCGTTGCAGACGATGAGATCCTTGGCATAGTCGACGGCGACCTGCCGGGTCAGATGGGCCACGGCCGCCTTGGAGACCCCGTAGGCCGGGTCCCCGGGGGAGGCCACCATGCCGTGCTGCGAGGCAAGGTTGATGATGCGTCCCCGCGCCTCGCCGACCGGCTCCTGCGTCAGCATCTGCTGCACGGCGCGCTTGCATCCGAAGAACACGCCGTCGAGGTTGACCGCCATGACGCGCCGCCATTGCGCCTCGGTGGTCTCGAGCAGCGTCGTGCTGGTGTAGATGGCGGCATTGTTGACCATCACGTCGAGCCGTCCGTAGCGGGTGACGGCGTCGCCGACCAGCCGGTCCACCGCGGCCCAGTCCGACACGTCGGCTTCCCTGTAGTCCGCCGTGCCGCCGGCGCCGCGGATCATCTCGACGGTGGGCGGGCCGCCTTCGATCGGCGTCTGCCGGACGTCGGACACGACGACGTTTGCGCCCTCCGCTGCGAACCGCACGGCGATGGCCCGGCCGAGGCCGGAACTCGCACCGGTGACGATGGCGATCTTCCCCTGAAGCAAGGCCATGGCGTTCACCTTTGCGGCGCGACGAAGCGCCCGGTCGCCTCGGCCCCGACCCCTGCCGCCCCGAAGACGTCGCGCCCTCGAAGGAAGACGCGCTCGAGGCGATAAGGGGCGACAAGCCCCTCGAAAGGCGAAAAACTGGATTTGCTGAGCTGGTCGGCCCGGGAAATCCGCGTCGACCGCTGCGGATCGAGGACCAGGATGTCGGCATCGAGGCCCGGCCGCAAGCTCCCTTTGCATGTCCCGAGACCGAAGATCTCCGCCGGACGCGAGGCCGCCAGCCGCACGACATCCGGCAGGCCGATGAGGCCTTCGTCAACGAGGGACAGAAGAGTCAGGAGCAAGGTCTGCAGGCCCGGAAAACCGCCCGGCACCGCTGTGAAATCGTCCCCGTGGGCGTGCTTTTCCCCCGCCGTGTGGGGCGCATGATCGGTGACCACGATGTCGACCGTGCCGTCCGCCAGGGCGTCCCGGACGGCGGCGCGGTCGGCCGAGTGCCGGAAGGGCGGCGAGGCTTTGGCCTCCACGCCGAGCCGGGGATAATCCGCCGCCGTGAACATCAGGCCTTGCGGGCTCGTCTCGATCGTCACCTCGGCGAGGGTCTTCAGGCGCCTGAAGACCGCCATGCCTTCGCGCGAGTTGCTCTGGCGGATGTGGATCGGCGCCCCCGCATCGGCGGCGGCCAGGATGGCGCGCGCGATCCCCTGCGCTTCCGCATGACCGGGCCGGGTGCGTACGAAATCCTCGGGGCTGCTGCGGCCCGGGACCAGGCGGGCGAGTTCCGCCGCGAGGATCGACTGCTCGCCAGGAGAGACGGCGACGATGCCGCCGGCCCCATGAACCGCCGCGATCGCGGCGCGGAGATCGGACGCCGTGGCGTGCAAAAAGCCTTCGGGGACATCGGCGGTGAAGATTTCGCAGGAGGCGGCGCCGAGCCGCACCAGTTCGGCGAGATCCTGGCGCTGGCGTGCGACGGCGACCTGCAAGCCGACATCGGCGAAGATCCGGCCTTCGGCGAGCGCGCGCTTGTCGAGGAACGCGGCCGGCGTGGTGGTCCAGGGATCGTCGGTGGGCATGCACAGCACCGTGGTGACGCCGCCCGCGATGGCGGCGCGCGTGCCACTGGCGAAATCCTCCTTCCAGGTCAGACCCGGCTCACGCAGATGGACGTGCGCGTCGACGAGGCCCGGCAGCAGCAGCTTCCCGGCCACGTCGAGGGTCGCGAGCGACGCGGCCGGTTCCCCGGCATCGAGCCAGGCCTCGATGCGCCCGGCGCGGATCGCGAGATCGGCCCGCTCGACGCCGCCCTGTCCGACGATGCGCCCGCCGCGCAGGACGAGATCATGGGGCGGGGCGGGGCCCGGACGACCGGTCATGGCGCGCTACGCCGCGAACAGCATGTCGAGGTCGGATTCCGTCATGGCGAGGGTCGGCGCGCCATCGTGGTCGAAGAGGTTCTCGGCCAGGGCCCGCTTCTTCTCCTTCAGCACCTCCATCTTTTCCTCGATGGTGCCGGTCGCGACGAGCTTGTGGACGAAGACGGGCTTGTCCTGGCCGATCCGGTGGGCCCGGTCGATGGCCTGCTCCTCGACGGCAGGGTTCCACCAGGGATCGTAGAAGATCACCGTGTCGGCCGCGGTGAGGTTGAGGCCTGTGCCGCCAGCCTTGAGGCTGACGAGGAAGACCGGCGTCACGCCGTCCTGGAAGTGCCGGATCTCGGTCTCCCGGTCCCGCGTGTCGCCGGTCAGCAGCGAATAGCCGATGCCGGCTTCGTCGAGGCGCGGGCGGATGAGGTCCAGCATGGAGGTGAACTGCGAGAACACCAGGATCCTTCGGTTTTCGGTACGAAGTTCAGCCAGCATCTCGTCGAGGCGTTCGAGCTTGGCCGATCCGGCCTTGCCGCCCGCGTTGGCGGTGAGCTTGAGCAGGCGGGGGTCGCAGCACGCCTGCCGCAGCTTGAGGAGGGCGTCGAGGATGACGATGCGGCTGCGGGCGAAGCCCTTGTCAGCGATGGCGTCGCGAACGCGCTTGTGCATGGATAGCCGGATCGACTCGTAGACGTCGCGTTGCCCCGGTTTCAGTTCGATCCGTTCGACGATCTCGGTCTTCGGCGGCAGGTCGGGTGCCACCTGGTCCTTGGTCCGCCGCAGCAAGAAAGGCTTGATCCGCCGCGCCAGCAGGGTCGCGCGCTCGGCGCTGCCCTGCTTCTCGATCGGGGTGCGCCAGTACCGGGTGAAGGTCTGGCGGTCGCCCAGCAGGCCCGGCACCGCGAAACTGAACAGCGACCACAATTCGCCGAGGTGGTTTTCGAGCGGCGTGCCGCTGAGGCAGAAGCGGTGTCGCGCCTCGAGGCCGAGCACGAGGCGGGTGGTCGAGGCATCGGGGTTCTTGATCGTCTGCGCTTCGTCGAGGATGAGGAGGTGCCAGGGCTTCTTCCCCAGCGCCGCATGATCCCGGGCCACCAGCGGATAGGTGGTCAGCACGAGGTCACTGGAGTCGACTTGCCCGAAGCGGGACCTGCGGTCGAGCCCCTGCAGGGTCAGCACCCGCAGGTCGGGCGCGAACCGCTCCGCCTCCCGGCGCCAGTTGGCCATGAGGCTCGTCGGCGCCACCACGAGGGCCGGCCGGTCGAGCCGTCCCGCAGCCTTCTCGATGGCGATGAGGGCGAGGGCCTGGACGGTCTTGCCGAGCCCCATATCGTCGGCCAGGACGCCGCCGAACCCGACCTCGCGCAGAAAGGCCAGCCAGGACACGCCATCGGCCTGGTAGGGCCGCAGCGCCGCGCGAAAGGTCGGCGGCGGCGCGGTGGCCGGGATGCCGCCGGTGGTCTTGAGCTTGCGTCCCATGTCGCGCAACCGCTCGCCGCCACGCCAGACCACGCTGGCGTCCCGCGTCGCCTCCTCGAAATCGGCGAGCCCCGCCGCGTCGAAAGCCTTCAGGCGCAGCCGGCCGCCTTCCGCGCCGCCGCCGGAGTGCAGTTCCTGGATCGCCGCGACGATCGGCGCGATCCTGGCCGGCGCCACGGCGAGGAAGCGCCCGTCGCCGAGGGGCAGATAGAAGGGCTCCTCGTCGTCCCTGTCCGCCGCGTCTCCGGATCGCAGTGCCACCGGGTCGAAGCCCGCGGTCGAGATCAGCGCCACGACGGGACCGACCAGGTCGATCCGCTCGCCGTCGATCTCGATGCCGAGATCGAGTTCGAACCAGTCGATGCCGGAGCGTTCGTGGATCTCGGCGTCGATGGCCCCCTCGCCGCGCACCAGCTTGAAGGGGAAATCGGGCGCGAGTTCGATCTCCCAGCCCTCGGCCTCGAGCTCGGGCAAGTCGTGATAGATCGTGTCGAACCAGGCGAGCGCGTCTCCTTCCGGCAGGAAATCGCGCGCGAGGCTGGACGGCGCGCCGCGTCGGAGTTCCGATACCGCGCCGAATCCGTACGCCAGCAACTTCGCCAGGCTTTGGCGCTCCGCCTCGGGGTCCCGACGGATCTCGATCAGTTCGCCGCCGTGGAGACGCGTGAGGCCTTGCCGGGTCTCGGTCAGCGCGACGGTGGTGGGGCCGTAGCGGAACGACAGTCTTGCCAGCCCGACCTCCTCTTCGGGAACGCCGTAGCGGTAGCCCCCGTAAGCGTAGGCCGGCGCGGCGTTCGCGATCGGCAGGCGCGCCGCGAAGAGGCGGAGACTGGGGACCGGCCGCCCCTCGATGACCTTGGCGGGCTGCGGTTCGGCCGGAGTGACGTCGCGCAGGTCCGGCGCGCGCCGCGCCATCGCGCGGCTGACCCCGGCCACCTGGTCGGCCGGCACCGGCGGCGCGTCGAGCAGGGCCGCCGCGACCTTGGGCGCGAAGCCGGTTTCGATCGGGCCGATCAGCCCGCCTTCAGGGTCGACATAAACCGGCGGCGAGGCATTGAGGACCGGGAGGCCGCTGCCGACATCGAGGGTGGGCCGCACCTCGGCCCCATCGTCCGTTTGCCAGGCGATCTTGCCGGGTCGGGGATCCCCGGCCTGCAGCGCCGGACCGTTGACCTTGAGCCAACGGGCTCGGCCGGTGGCGAGGATCTGGGCCAGGATCTGCCCGCCGACGTCCCGCTGCAGCAGGTGTTCCACCGTGTAGTGTTCGCGCCGGAGCCGGGCCAGGTCGCCCATGATACGGATGTCCACGGGTCGCAGGAATTTAGCCTCTGCCGACCCCGTCCTGTCGATCGGATAGGGGCGGTCGCTGTCGGAAAACCCCCCGCTCTTGAGCAGCCGGGTCGAAATCGGCTTGACGCCGAGCGCCGGTGCCTTCGTTCCCCTGGCGACCGGCAGAAGCACGTAGACCAGTCGCTGGGTGATGCCGTCAGGGTAGCTGTCGTCGGCGGTCGCGCGTGCCCGGTCGAGGTCGTCGAGCCAGGCGGCGAGGTCATGCCGCAGCCCATCCGCCCGCGGAGCCGGTCCGGACGTCGTGGAAGAGGCCATGAGCCTCTCGATCCGCTCCCCGAGTCGCGCCTCGGGCGTCGGAGGCTGGGATTTGCGATTGGCCAAGGCATCGAGCAGCGCCGCCACGACATGCTTGCAGTTCCCGCCTACGGGACAGGTGCAGGAGCCGACAATACGAGTGCCTTGCGCGGTGCGATCGAGCTCTATCGATTGCTCGTAGGGGCGGCGCTCATTGCCGATCACCCGCGCCGCGATGTGGTCGTCGGCGGTCCACTCCACCGACAGCACGCGATGCTGCAGGGCGTAGAGCGAACCGGCCGCGAAGGCGTTGGAGCTCGCGATCCGCCGCACGTCGTCTTCCGAATAGATCAAGCGGCCAGCGCTCCGTGCACGTTGAGGACGATCCCGCAGGCATTCTTCGCCGACCCTCGCGGGGCGGCTTCCGCAGGTGTCGGAGCTTATTCGTCGCCACGCGGCTCGTCGAGCGATTGCGGGTGTGGTCGGCCGGCTTTGTGGCCGCGAACCTGACCCTCACCCTGGATTTCCGCTGGCGGAGGTGGCATATGGGGCGGGGTGGGACGAGCCTTCTCCGGGGCTCGCGTCCGGCTGTCGCCCGGATCCGTCCGACCTCAAGTGCATGTTCGCCGCGCCTCGCACCCTCATCGGCGAGCCCGGCCTTCCTCGAACCTGGATCGAAATGGGTACGTTCAACAACGCGAATTTCAAGGATCGGGCGGAGGCCGCCGCGAGTTCGCGCGCGGCTCTCGTCGAGAAGCTCAAGTCACGGCCCAGCGCCGACGATCCGGCGACGCAGGCCAAGCAGGCGGAACGCCGGGCCATTCAGGACGCCCGGCGGCAGCGCGAGGCGGAGCGTGACGCCGCACGCCGCGAGCGCGAGCGGCAGGAAGCCGAAGAGAAGGCCGCCAAGGCTGCCGCCGAAGCCGCCGAGGCTGCCGAGCGCGAGCGGCAATTGGAAGCCGAAAAAGCCGCTGCCGAGGAAGCCCGCTTGCAGCGCGCCGCCAAAATCCTGGCCGACGAAGCCGAGCGCAAGGCCGCTCGCGACGCCCGCTACGCGGCCCGCAAGGCCAAGCGCTGATCGGATCGCGCCGCCGCGGGTTCTTTCCGGGGATGGCGGCGCCCGGGCTCGTGCGGGCCCTGTCCGCCTCGCGTATAGTCCGGCGGATGTCCGCGCCGATCACGACCACACGACCCCACTCCGCCGCCGCCCCCTCC
>CAXSEU010000089.1:0-3128 GCA_964236485.1 uncultured Lichenihabitans sp.
CGGGGCAGGGCGCAGCAGCATGGTCTCGAGCGTCTTGGCGAACCCTTCGTCGTTGTAGCTGTCCGTCACGGCGCTCGCCTGGCGCTTCACATCCTCGCCCGCATTGCCCATGGCGATGCTGAAGCCCCCCTTCTTGAACATCAGCACGTCGTTGGGCATGTCGCCGATGGTCACGACCTCCTCGGCTGGGATCGACAACATCTTGCACAGAGCTTCCACCACCGCGCCCTTGTTGGCCTCGGGATGCGTCACGTCGAGGTAGTAGGGCTGCGAGCGCGCCGCCGAAACCGTGTCGCCGAAAGCCGCCTGCGCGTCAGCCTCTGCCTTTTCCACGGGAGCGCGGTCGGGGCGGACGCCGGCGAGGTTCAGGGCGCGGTCGAGATCCGCATCGGCAAAATGTTCGACCACCTCAGGCTCAAATTTCACCGTCCAGGCTTCGCGGTCGACATGCGGCGCTTTACGATCCCCGACGAACCATTGTTTCGCGGTGTAGAGCCAAGCATCCATCTTGTGCTCCTTGATCAGGGCGATGGTCTTGCGGGCCACGTCGGGATCGATGGTCTTTTCCTCGATGACGGAAAGGTCCGGCCTCACCATGGCGCCGCCGTTGAAGCCCGCGATGGCGGTATCGATCTCGAGCGGCTTGATCAACATCGACATGCCACGGGGCGGTCGCCCGCTGGTCACGGCGAATCTGATTCCCTGGCGGCGGAGTGCCTTCACGGCCGCGACCGCACGCTCGGTCAGGATTTTCTGCTCGGTCACGAGCGTTCCGTCGACGTCCGCCAAGAGCAGCGAGACCTTATGCTTGGGCAGCGGAGGCATGGCGTGGTCCTGGCATGGCAACGTCCTCAAGGCAGGGCGTGGCATGGTGGCTGTGGCCGTTCAACCGCGTTCCAGCACAAAACGTTCGATCGCCTTGGCGAAACCTTCATGCTCGCAATCGTCTGTCACCGCCTGGGCAGCCGCCTTGACGAGGTCGCTGCCGTTGCCCATGGCGACGCCGAAGCCACCGGCTTCGAGCATCGGAATGTCGTTGGTACCATCGCCGATCGTCATGACGCCCGCCATCGGGATGTTCATGGTTCGCGATAGACTTCTAACCGCCTCGCCCTTGTTGGCGCCCGGATGCGTGACATCGAGGTAGTAGACCTGTGAGCGCGTCGCCAGGGCTTCGTACCCGAGTTCCCGCTGCAACAGAAGTTCGCAGCTGGCGAGATGAGGATGATCGTGGCTCGCGCCGACCACCTTCAGACAACGTCGGTAAAGGTCTTGCTCGAAGTCCCCCACGACGATCGGGGCCTGGCCGATCGTCTTCGCCTCATGGTCGACGTGGGCGCCGCTGGGGTCGCGGATGTACCAGGCGTCATTGGTGAAAAGCCATGCGTCGATGCCTTGCGCGCGCAGGAGCCTCACGGCATCGTTCGTGGCTTGCGGCGGGAGTAACCTCTCCTCGATGATGCTGAGATCGGGGTTGATCAGCGCAGCGCCGTTGACGGCCGCGACCGGAACTTCGAGGCCGAGCAGATCGATGATGTGCCGCAGGCCGACGGGTGGCCTCGCGCTGACGACCGTGAATCCGATGCCGCGTTGCTTCAGCGCCGCCACGGCGGCCCCGGCCCTTGGCGTCAGCCTCTTGGCCTTGTCGACCAGTGTCCCGTCGATGTCGGAAACTACGAGCCGGACGGGGGTGCTCGGAACGCCGCTGGTCATGGTGCGGGCGAAGTCTTCAGCGGCGTCGGCGGCGGTTCGGTCGTGACCGGCCGCCAGCTTCGGCCGCCATCCTTGGCCAGCAACGCGTCGGCCGCCGGCGGGCCGGCCGACCCCGCCGTGTAGTTCGGAAAATCTCCCGGCGCGGATCTGCCCCACGCATCCAGGACCGGCTGCACGATGCGCCAGCCTTCCTCGACCTGATCCGCACGCTGGAACAGCGTCTGGTCACCGATCATCACGTCGTAGAGCAGGGTCTCGTACCCCACAGTCTGCTGAGGCGGAAACCAGTCCTTGTAGGCGAAGTTCATCTTCACCGATTTCAGTTCGACCAGGGGGCCGGGAGTCTTCACCTCGAACTGCAGCGAGATGCCCTCGTCGGGCTGAACCTGGATGACGAGCCAGTTCGCCTGCATGGCTTCCGCCTCGGTGCGCTCGAACAGCGAGAACGGCGCCGCCTTGAACCGGATGGCGATTTCCGTCGTTCGGCGGGTCATGTATTTGCCGGTACGCAGGTAGAACGGCACGCCGGACCAGCGCCAGTTATCGATGGCCAGACGCATGGCTACGTAGGTCTCCATGTTCGAACCGGGGCTGACGTCGGGCTCCTGCCGATAGGCTGCGACCGTCTTGCCGAGCACGGCGCCGACATCGTACTGGCCCCGAACCGCATCCGCCGGTTGCACCGGCTTGATGGCCGCGAAGACATCCACCTTCTTGGATCGGATCGCATCCGCCTCGAACGAGATCGGAGGCTCCATGGCGGTCATGGCGAGCAACTGGAACACGTGGTTCGGGACCATGTCCCGCAAGGCGCCGGTCGCTTCGTAGAACTTGCCGCGCCCCTCGACGCCCACCGTCTCGGCGACGGTGATCTGCACATGGTCGATATGGTCGCGGTTCCAAAGCGGCTCGAACAGGCCGTTGGCGAACCGGAAGGCCATGATGTTCTGGACCGTTTCCTTGCCGAGGAAATGATCGATGCGGTAGACTTGGCTTTCGTGCAGGCTCGTCAGGACACGGGCATTGAGGTCCTTGGCGGAGCCGAGATCATGCCCGAACGGCTTCTCGATCACTACGCGTCGCCAAGGGCCATCGTCCCGGTCCGACACCTCGACGAGTTTCGCCTGACCGAGTGCATCCACCACCGTGCCGAAGAACCTGTCCGCGACCGCGAGATAGAACAGGGCGTTGCCGCCGGTGGCGTGAGTCCGCTCGAAACCCGCGAGCTTGTCCTTGATGGTGGCGTAGGTCTCCGGTTTCTCGAAGTCGCCCTGGAGGTAGAACATCCGCTCGGTCAGCCAAGCCCAGCATCTGGCGTCGATCATGGATGGATCGAACTCGCCAGTGCCGCCGACGAAACCCTGCATCGTTTCGGTCAGCCGCGCTCGCCAAGTATCGTCCGAACCTTCGGCGTG
>CAXSEU010000089.1:3141-6514 GCA_964236485.1 uncultured Lichenihabitans sp.
AGTCGTCCGGGAGCAACCGGGTGCAGGCGAGATTGTAGAGCGCCGGCGTGACGAGCCGCTTGGTGAGATCGCCCCCAGCGCCGAAGATCACCATGGCACACGGGCCGGCAGGCGGCGCCGAGCGTCCCTGCTGCGGCTGGGAGGCCTGGGCCGACTGCTCAGCCGAAAGAGGCTTGATCTGGTCGTTCATGGCGCCCGGTCCGCACCCTTGAAGTCGTGCGGGGGCGGCGCCGCACTCGCCTGCTCGACATGGCCGCCGAAGCCGAACCGCATGGCGGAGAGGACCTTCTCCCCGAACGTATGCTGCTCGCGGGATCGAAACCGGGCGTAGAGCGCCGCCGACAGCACGTTGGCCGGAACCGCTTCTTCGATCGCGGCCTCGATGGTCCAGCGACCCTCCCCGGAATCCGCGACATGACCCGAGAAGTGGTCGAGGTCCGGGCTCGAGGTCATGGCGATGGCAGTGAGATCGAGCAGCCAGGACGAGATCACGCTGCCGCGACGCCACACTTCCGAGATATCGGTTAGGTTGAGGTCGTAGCGTTCGTCCTCGGGAAGCTCCTCGGAGCTCTTGTTCTTGAGGATGTCGAAGCCTTCCGCGTAGGCCTGCATCAGCCCGTATTCGATGCCGTTGTGCACCATCTTGACGAAGTGGCCTGCCCCGGCCGGTCCCGCATGGATGTAGCCCCGTTCGGCGCGATCGTCCTCGAGCTTTTCGCGCCCGGCCGTGCGCGGGATGTCGCCGATGCCCGGTGCCAGGACCGAGAGGACGGGATCCAAGGCATCGACGGCCTGCTTGTCGCCGCCAATCATCATGCAATAGCCGCGCTCGATACCCCAGATGCCCCCGGAGGTGCCGACGTCGACATAGAATATGCCCTTGTCTTTCAGGGTCTTCGCATTGCGGATATCGTCCTTGTAGAAGGAGTTGCCACCGTCGATGATAATGTCCCCCTCGCCAAGCAAGGTGGCAAGCTGATCGACGGTGTCCTGGGTGATCTTGCCGGCCGGCAGCATCACCCATACGGCCCGCGGCCGCTCGGTGAATCCGGCCACCAGTTCTTCGAGGCTTGCCGCGCCCTTGGCACCATCAGCCATCACCTTCGAAACGGCGTCCTTCGACCGATCGAAGCCTATGCAGGTGTGGCCATGCCTCTGTAAGCGCCGCACGATGTTGCCGCCCATGCGGCCAAGCCCAATCACGCCCAATTGCATCAAAGCGCCCCTTGCACGAATGAAGCGAGCCGGACACCGGCCGCTCGGGAAACTGCTCGTGGAAGCGAGGTTCAGGCCGCCTGAGGCCGGCTTCCTCCGAGCTCCTTGCGGCGCTTGGCGACGCCCCCCATGAGCTTGTCGAACGACTGACTGAACTTCTTGACGCCGTCGATGACGAGGTCGTGGGTCACTTCGTCAAGCGAAACCCCGACCTCTTCAAGGGTCTTCAGCGTCTTTTCTGCCCCCTCGACGTCCTGCTCGATGGTTCCCGCCTGGGCGTTGCCATGGTCCCGGAAGGCCTTCAGCGTGGTCGGGGGCATGGTGTTGACGGTATCCACGCCGATGATCGTGTCGACGTAATAGGTGTCCGGCAGGCTCGGGCTCTTCGTGCTGGTGGAGGCCCAAAGGAGTCGTTGCGGCTTGGCACCCTTGGCCGCGAGCGCCGTCCACTCGGCGGACGCGTAGATGGACTTGAAGCTTTGGTAGGCACGTTTCGCGTTGGCGATGGCGATGCGGTTGCGCAGAGACTCCACCTTGATCTTGTCGGCGCCGGACAGGGCATTCAGCTTCTCGTCCACGAGGGCGTCGATCCGGCTCAAGAAGAAGCTTGCGACGCTTGCGACCCTGGAGACATCGCCGCCCTTGTCACCGAACGCCTTCAATCCCCGGATATAGGCGTGGGCTACGTCCTCGTAGGCCTTGACGGAGAAAAGAAGCGTGACGTTGACGTTGATCCCTTCGGAAATGGCTGTTTCGATCGCCGGCGTGCCAGGCTCGGTTCCGGGAATTTTGATCATCAGGTTTTCACGGCCGACGGCCTTCCACAGGCGGCGCGCCTCTTCGATAGTTTCCTTCGTCTTGTCGGCAATGTAGGGGGAAACCTCGAGGCTGACGAAGCCGTCGTGTCGTTTCGCGGCGTCGTACACCGGCCGAAATTTGTCGGCCGCAGCCTGGATGTCTGCAATGGCGATGTTCTCGTAAATGCCCATGTCGTCGAGGACGCCCTTGGACAGGAGATCCTTCAGGGTGTCGGTGTAATCGTCGGTGTCGCCGATCGCCTTTTCGAAGATCGCCGGGTTCGAGGTCAGACCTTTGAGGCCATCGACCTTGATCAGGTTGTCGAGCTCGCCGCTGGTGATCAGGGTTCGATGCAGATCATCGAGCCAGGGTGACTGGCGGCATTGTTCGAGTTGCTTGAGCGCGTTCATGATCCAGCTCCTTGGTACATGACCGGCAAGTGCCGCCCGGCTCGGCGGCGCCGATCCACCTATTCCGCAGCCTGCTTGGCGGCCTTGCTCGTGGTTTCACGCTCGATCTGCTGCTTTGCAGCTTCGACGATCTTTTCAGGCGTGAAGCCGAACTTCGTCAGCAACGACTTCAACGGCGCCGAAGCACCGAATGTGTGCATGCCGATGACCTTGCCGAGGCGTCCCGTGTACTTCTCCCAGCCCAGCGTTGCCGCCTGCTCGATCGCCACCCGCGCGTCGATGTCGGGGGGTAGCACGCTATCCTTGTAGGCCTCGTCCTGCAGCTCGAACAGCTCCCAGCACGGCATCGAGACGACACGGGCGGGAACGCCCTCGGCAGCAAGGGCTTCCCAGGCGCTCACGGCGAGGGACAGTTCGCTCCCTGTCGCCATGAGAATGACCTTCGGCTTTTCGCCGTTCAGGGCGTCGGCCAGCACATAGGCACCCTTCGCTGCGCCCGAGGCGGCACCGAACTTGCTGCGATCGAAGGTGATCATCGGCTGGCGGCTCAGGATGAGCGCCACCGGCTGGTGTTTCAGCCCAAGCGTGACCCTCCAGGCCTCCGCCGCTTCGTTGGCGTCGCCGGGCCTGATGGTCAGCAGCCCCGGGATGGCGCGAAGGCTCGCCACCTGCTCGACAGGCTGGTGCGTCGGCCCATCCTCGCCCACACCGATGGAATCATGCGTGAAGACGAAAATCGTCGGAAGTTCCATCAGGGCCGCAAGGCGGATCGTCGGCCTGAGATAGTCCGAGAAGATCAGGAATGTAGCGCCGTAAGACCGGATCTTTGAAAGCGCGAGACCGTTGCAGATGGCGCCCATGGCGTGTTCCCGCACGCCGAAATGGAGATTTTTGCCGGATCGGTCGGTGGCGCTGAAAATGCCAGCGTCGAGGGCGATCCACCCAACCCC
>CAXSEU010000089.1:6524-10631 GCA_964236485.1 uncultured Lichenihabitans sp.
TCAGCGTCGGGCTCGCGTCGCCGGAGCCGGGCGATCCAGCGGCGGGGGCGGTCTGCTTGGTCTTGGTCGAGCTGTCGAGATCGGCGGACCCGCCGATCAGCCAAGGATGAAGCGGCGCGATGGCGTTCTCGGCCTTCGAAGCTGATTCTCGCGTGGCCATCCCCTTTTCGTCCGCCGGAAACACCGGGATGGCATCGAGTGCGGCGGCCGGCGTCTCCCGCCGCTCCATCTGATCGAATTCGCTGGCGAGGCTGGACTCGGCGGCCTTGTAGCCTGTCATCATCTTGTGCCATGCGGCATGCAGTTCGCCGCCGCGCTTCGCGACCGTCTCGGCGAAATGCTCGTAGACGCCGTCCGGCACCAGGAACTTGGCGTCCTCGGGCCAGCCATAGGCCTTCTTGGTCAGCCGAACCTCTTCCTCGCCGAGGGGTTCGCCGTGAGACTTGTTGCTATCCTGTTTGTTGGGAGAACCAAAGCCGATATGGCTTTCGACGACGACCATTGTCGGGCGGGACTTCTCGTTGAGGAAGGAGTCGACACCGGCCTCGACCTGCACGACGTTCCAACCATAGGCCAGGAAGCGCGTCGCCACGTCTTCGCTGAACGCCCAGGAGGCCGGACCATCGAGCGTCACCTCGTTGGCATCATAGATCCAGCAGAGGTTGTCGAGCTTCAGGTGTCCGGCCAGCGAGGCGGCTTCGCTGGCGATCCCCTCCATCATCTCGCCATCGCTGCACATGACATAGACGTTGTAGTCGATGACGGTATGGCCGGGCTTGTTGTAGCGGGTACCGAGCCATTTCTCGGCAATGGCCATGCCGACGCTCATGGCAACGCCTTGGCCGAGCGGGCCGGTGGTCGCTTCCACGCCGGTGGTCATGTGATATTCGGGGTGACCGGGGGTGGTGCTGCCCGGCTGGCGGAAGTTCTGGATGTCGTCCATGGAGACCGACACCTTGTTCAGCGGCTCGTAGCTCGCATTCACGGCCTCCACCTTGGCGAGGTGAAGGATCGAATAGAGCAGCATGGAGGCATGCCCGGCCGAAAGGACGAACCGGTCGCGGTTCGGCCAGACCGGATGTTTGGGGTCGAAGCGCAGGTATTTCTGCCACACCGTATAAGCGACGGGCGCCATGCCCATCGGCGCGCCAGGATGACCGGAGTTGGCCTTCTGCACGGCATCGATCGACAGGGTACGAATCGTGTTGATGCAGAGCTGATCGAGGTCGGTCATGAACGGCCTTTTCCGGAACGTCGGGTTTGGTGGCTCGGCGACGACTAGCCTGAGCTGAGCTGATCGTGCACACGGGCGTCCGTGTCTTCGCGATGTGTTCAAGACGATACGAGAACGGCCAGCCCCCGATAAGGTTCAAAGCCCGCCGCCTCGCTTGACAGCCGAAGCGGGCGTGGATCATCCATGCCGGGGCGACGGCGGCACCTCGCGGCCAATCGCAACGGGAGTGGGACGTCATGAAGAGCAAGGCATTCACGACGCGCGCGCGTACAGCGCTGAACTTCAGTGAGATCGGCTTGGGCACGGCTCCGCTCGGCGACCTGTTCAAGAAGCTCGACGATGCGGAGGCACAGAACACGGTGCGGGCGGCCTACGCGGCCGGGGCCAGGCTGTTCGACTCCTCACCGCACTACGGCAACGGCCTCGCGGAAGCCCGGGTCGGTGCGGCGTTGCGCGACAAGCCGCGCGACGATCTTTTGATCTCGACCAAGGTCGGCCGCTGGATGGACCCTTTCGCGCCGGTCGCCAAGACGCGGGGCGACGTCGTCTCTCCGGGCTTCCTGGGCGGGTTTCCGCATCGGTCGCAGTTCGACTACAGCTATGACGGCGCGATGAAATCCGTCGAACAGTCCTTGCTGCGCACCGGCTTCGGGCAGCTCGATATCCTGCTCATCCACGATTGCGACGTGTGGACCCACGGCACGACCGACGTCGAGGCGCGGTTCTCCGAAGCCATGTCGGGCGCCTACAAGGCGCTGGAGCGGCTGAGGAGCGATGGCACAGTGAAAGCCATCGGCGTCGGCCTCAACGAGGCCGACATGTGCGAACGCTTCGCGCGGGCCGGCGACTTCGACGTCATGCTCCTGGCGGGGCGCTACTCGCTGCTCGAGCAGCCCGCCCTCGAGAGCTTCCTGCCGCTGGCGGCGGAGAAGGGCATCGGCATCATCCTGGCGGGGGTGTTCAACTCCGGCATCCTGGCGACAGGTGCCATCGAGGGCGCGAAGTACAATTACACCGACGCGCCGCCCGAAATCCTGGCGCGGGTGCGGGCCATCGAAGAAATCTGCGGCAAACATGGCGTCTCGATCCGCCAGGCGGCGCTCCGCTTCGCCTCGCTCCACCCGGCCGTCGTCTCCGTGCTGCTCGGGGCGGAGACCGCGGCCGAGATCACGGCCAACGTCGACGATCTCGGCACGGACGTGCCGAACGCCCTGTGGGCGGACCTCAAGGCGTCGGCCCTGCTGTCCCCGAGCGCGCCGACGCCTTGACGCATGGGCGCCTTCCGGCGCGGCGCCCGACGGGATAGGGTATCGGCGCCGAAGCGGTCGGCCGGGGACGGGGATATGCTGGTCAGGCGCTTTGCGATGGCGATAGGCCTCTTGGTCGCGGTCGTCGCCTCGCAACTCCCGGAATTCACGCAGCAATATCGACAGCGGCTCGGCGGCGCGATCGATGAACTCAAGGCCATGCTGGTCGAGTTCGACGCGGAAACAGGGCGCCTGTCGCTCGATCGCGCAGCCGGGATCGCGCGGCTCCAATCCAACCCCGACGAACTCGCCCAGGCGAGGGGACGCGACATCGAAGCGGCGGTCGGGCGCGAAACCAGGCTGGAGCGGCAGCAGAGCGCCTTCGCGACCGCCGGTCCGGTCTCGCAATATTGGGTCCTGGCGTCTCAGTTCGATGGCTGGATCGGCCGCCGGGCCTATGCGGACTTCAAGCCGGCCGTGCCGATCACGTCTCCTGGGTTGCTGGCAGCGCTCTCGGGTCTTTTCGCCGGCTGGGGGTTGACCCACCTGGCGGCCATGCCGCTTCGGCGCCGCCACACCGCCGCGACGGGCCACGTCCGGATCTGATCGGAACCTCGATCAGGCCTCCTTCTCGATGACGGTCTGCGCGATCTCGGTCGTGCCGCCGCCAAGCCGTGCGCCCAGGGCGTGGCCGAGGGCCGCGGCGACAAGGCAGAGCACAACCGAAACGACGACGTTGAGCATCGCCCTGGTGACCGCGCCCTGGCGCAGCAGGTCGAGGGTCTGAAGGCTGAAAGACGAGAAGGTGGTGAAGCCGCCGCAGATGCCGACCATGACGAAGAGCCGCACGGCTTCGCTCGCGGGGAACCGGCCATGGGCCAAGGTCAGCGAACCGAAGAAGCCGATCACGAACGATCCGCCGATGTTGATGAGGACCGTGCCCCAGGGCAGGGATTGGCTGAACGGCAGGAGGGCTGCCGCCAAGCCGTAGCGGGCGAGAGTCCCGAGCGCCCCCCCGAGGGCGACCAGCAGCAGCGTCGTGGGGTTCATGCCGGCGGTTTCCTGATCGTCTCCGAGGTGGATGGGGATAGCGTGGCAGCCGGCCTTGCAACAAGTGAACGGCAGCGATCTTGCCCGCAGCTCTCGAGGGCCCGCTCATCGGGGTTTGACCCTGCCGACCTTCGTGCATATCTCTGATCAGACCGTTCTTGCCGGATTTTTCATGGCCCTCCGCCCCATCATCACCCTCCCGGATCCGAAGCTTCGCCTGACGTCGGAGCCCGTCGCCAAGGTGGATGCGACCACGCGCGCGCTGCTCGACGACATGATCGAGACCATGTACGACGCGCCCGGGATCGGACTCGCGGCGGTGCAGATCGGCGTGTTGCTGCGGGCGATCGTGCTCGACACCGCCGGCAAAGACGAGGCTCCGCGACCGCTGTTCCTCGTCAATCCCGAGATCGTCGGCGCTTCGGCGGACCGAATCGTCTACGAGGAAGGCTGCCTCTCGATACCGGATTACTATGAAGACGTGGAGCGCGCCGACAAGGTCTCGGTGCGGTTCCGAGATCGCGATGGCGCCGAATGCGAGATCGAGGCGGGCGGCCTCCTCGCCATTGCGCTCCC
>CAXSEU010000090.1:0-10593 GCA_964236485.1 uncultured Lichenihabitans sp.
AAGCTCCTGCTGCTCGACGAGATCACCGCGGCGCTTCCGGCCGACATGGCCGAAAAGGTCTTCGCCGTGATGCGCGGGTGGCGAGACCGCGGCCGTGCGGTGCTCTTCATCTCACATCGCATGGCGGAAGTGTCGGCCCTGTGCGACCGCACCACGGTGTTGCGCGACGGCGTGACCGTCGGCGTGACGGAAACGGCGCGCGGCAGCGAGAACGAGATCGTGTCCTTGATGCTCGGCCGGGAGGTGGCGGCGCTGACCGCCGGTTTGCGCTCCCGGCCCGCTCCGCGCACGATCCCGGCCGCGGCGGCGCCCGCGCTCGAAGTGGCGAACCTGTGCCTCGGCGGGGTTCTCGATGACGTGTCGTTCACCCTCCAGGCTGGCGAGGTGCTCGGCGTCGCGGCCCTGGAAGGGCAAGGACAGGACGAGATGTTCGACTGCATCGCCGGCCTTCGCCGCTTCGACCGAGGAACCTTGAGGGCGAACGGCACCGAGCTGCGCCTGCGCTACCCCGGGGACGCCATCCGGGCGGGGCTCGTGCTGGTGCCCGCGAACCGGCTTCAGGCTCTGCTTCAACAAAGGTCGATCCGCGAGAACGTCGCCTTGCCTTTCGTCCGCAACCTCGCCAAGTGGGGTCCGATCGCGGCCCGCGCCGAACGGGCGCAGGTCGCTTCGGCCGTCACGAAGCTGCAGATCGACACACGGGCCGAAGCGGAGGTGCGTCGCCTGAGCGGCGGCAATCAGCAAAAGGTCGTGATCGCGCGCTGGGTGGCGCATGGCTTCAACGTGCTGCTCTGTTTCGATCCGACGCGGGGCATCGACGTCGGCACCAAGCGGCAGATATATGCGCTGGTGCGCGAACTGGCCGATGCGGGTTCCGCCGTCCTCCTGTTCACCTCGGAACTGCCGGAGATCCCCCTCGCCTGCGATCGCGCGCTGGTGATGTTCGGCGGCCGCATCGTGAACGAAATCCCGGCCAGCGAAGCGGACGAGCCGACCCTCCTGCGTGCGGCGCACGGGCTCGTGCCGCGCGCCGAGGTGGCGGCATGACAGCGGCCGCAAGCCCGCGAGGCGCGGTCGCGACCCTGCCCGGCGCACGATCCGGCGCAGCCTCCTTGGTCCGGCGCAACCTCGGTCTCCTCGGCATGCCGCTCCTGCTGACAGCCGTTCTCCTCTTCACGCGCGCCATCCACCCGGATTTCGGAGCCTTCGACGTCCAGTCCCTCGCCCTGGGGGCGCTGCCCTTGGCATTCGCGGCCGCTGCTCAAACCTTCGTGGTGATCACCGGCGGGATCGACCTCTCGGTCGGCTCGCAGATCGCCGTCGCCAACGTGCTCGCGGCAAGCACCATGCAGCATGTGGATACGCCGCACGCCGCCCTGCTCGCGCTCTGCATCCTCGTAGCCGGCGCTGTTGCCGGCATGATCAACGGGGCCACCGTCGTGGTGTCCCGCATCCCCGATGTCGTCGTGACCCTGACGACCGGCTTCATCTGGGGCGGCGTCGCCTTGTTGATCATGGAAAAGCCCGGCGGCGGCGCTCCCGAAGGGTTCCTGAACCTCGCGACGGGCACGGACTTTGCGCCGTGGCTGCCCAACGCCCTTCTGCTGCTCGCGGCTGCGGTCGCGGTCGTCTGGATGCCGGTCAAGATGAGCCGCCTCGGCCTGATGTTGTACGCGGTCGGCAGCGACAAGGTCGCGGCCTTTCGCAGCGGTGTCGGCGTGGAAAGCACCCGGATCCTGGCCTACGCCCTGTCCGGCCTGATGAGCGCGACAGGCGGCTTGGCGCTGACCATGACCACCGCCATCGGTGCGCCCCTGGCGGGAGTGTACTATACTCTGAGCGGCCTCGCCGCCCTGGTGATCGGTGGCGTCAGCCTCACGGGCGGACGCGGCGGCATGGTCGGCCCCGTACTGGCCGCCTTCGTGCTGACGCTGATCCCGACAGATCTCATCTTCCTCAACATCGATCCTAATTACGGCCAGGTCATTCAGGGCACGCTGATCGTCTTCGTGGTCATGATCGGCGGGTTCGTCACCGTTCTGCAGAACCGCCGATGACGGATGTCCATGCGACCTCCGGACGGGTCCCGCCCGGCCTGCCCAAGGGGGCGGCGCTGCTCGTCTTCATGCGCCGCAACACCTTCCTCGTGCTGATCCTGCTTTTTGTGCTGTTCGTGATTGGAATCGAAGTCGCGCGGCCCGGAACCGTCACGCCGACCTGGCTGTCGAACAGCCTTCTCTTCGCTGCCCCGCTCGGCGTGCTCGCAGCCGGGCAGACGCTGGTGATGCTGACGGGCGGCATCGACCTCTCGATCGCCAGCGTCGCGACCGGAGCCGCCTATCTTCTCAGCACCAACGTTTCGTCGACCGGCAGTCCGACGGCGCTCGCCTTCGCGCTCGGCTTCGGCCTGCTGGTCGGCCTGCTCAATGGCGTCGGGGTCGCGGTGCTGCGCGTGCAGCCCCTGGTGATGACGCTGGGCACGGGGCTCATGGTGGGCGGCATCATGATCGTCTACAGCCAGGCGATGCTGGCGAGCCAGCCGCAGGTGCCGGGCTTTATCCAGGCGCTCGGCTCCGGCAAGCTCTGGGGCTTGGTGCCGATCAACCTGTTCCTGTGGGCGATGCTGGCCGCGGTCATGATCTTCGGTCTTGCCCGAACGGGCTTCGGACGGTTGCTCTATGCTGTCGGGGACAACCGCGAAGCCTGCCATCTCTCGGGAGTCCGGGTGTGGCGCGTGATCCTGCTCGACTACGTCCTGTGCTCGCTGCTCGCCGCGGTGGCAGGGCTGATCCTCGTCGGCAGCACCAAGGCGGCCGACCTCGGGCTCGCCGAGGTCTATCTCCTGCCGTCGGTCGCTGCGGTGATCATCGGCGGCACCTCGATCTTCGGCGGGCGCGGCGGCTATGCCGGCACAATCGTCGGCGCCCTCATGCTCACGGTGCTGACGAGCCTGCTCACCCTCCTCGACGTGTCCGAGCCCCTGAAGCAGATCCTCTATGGCGCCATCATCCTGGTCCTTGCCGCCGTTTATGCCCGGCTGAGCGATTAGCGCATGTCCATGCCGTTACGGATATGCGCAGGCTCGAACAAGGGGGCACGGGCATGAGGCGGCTCGATCGGTCCACGCTCGGCACACTGCCGGCGTCCGTGCGCCGGCCGGGTTACGATCGAACGGCACTCGCGCCCGGCATGGCCCATCTGGGCGTCGGCGCCTTCCATCGCTGTCATCAGGCCGAGTTCACCGACGACATGCTCGAAGCCGCGTTCGGTCCCTGGGGTGTCGTCGGCATCAACCTCTGCCCGCCGCGCCTCGCGCCCATGCTGGATCCGCAGGACGGTCTGTATGTTCGTACCCTGGCGGCGGATGATGTCGAGCCCGATCACCGCGTGATCGGTTGCCTCCGCACCGTGATCGACATTGAAGGCGATCCCGATCCCGCACTGTCGGTTTTCGCCGACCCGCGAATCGGCGTGGCGACCATGACGATCACCGAGAAGGGCTACTGCCACATCCCGGCGACCGGCGCCCCCGACGAAAATCATCCCGACATCCTGCACGATCTCGCTCATCCGGAGGATCCGCGCTCCGTGCCAGGCTTCCTCGTCTCGGCGCTCGAGCGCCGCCGTGCCTCGGGTGGAAGTGCGCCGCTGACGCTGCTGAGTTGCGACAACATCCCGGCCAATGGCGCGATCCTCGAACGGGTTGTGCGCGGTGTCGCGAAACAACGCTCTCCCGCGCTGGAGCGCTGGATCCGCGACAACGTCAACTTCCCGTCCAGCATGGTGGACCGCATCGTGCCCGCGGTCACCGAGGCGGACCGGACGCGCATCGCGTCGGCAATGGGCATAACCGACCTCGCCTGCGTGACGGGCGAGCCGTTTCGCCAATGGGTGATCGAGGACCGCTTCGCCGAAGCGCGTCCCCCGTGGGATTTGGCCGGTGCGGAGTTCGTCGAGAACGTCGCCGGGCACGAACTCGTCAAGATGCGGGTGCTCAACGGCGCTCAGACCGCTTTCTGCACGCTGGGCGCCATTCTAGGCCTGACCTACACGTTCGAAGATGCCCGTCATCCGGTGCTCGGTCCCCTGGTCAGGCGCATGCTCGAGGAGGAGACCGCCTCGACGCTGCCTCCCGTGCGGGGCATGGAGGTCGATCGTTACATCGATCTGTCACTGTCCCGCCTTCGCAACTCGGCAATCCGGCATACCAACCACCAGATCGCGACGGACGGTTCGCAGAAGATCGTCCAGCGCCTCCTGAACCCCATGCGGGAGCGCATCGGCCAGGGTCGATCCTTCGACTGGCTGGCCTGCGGGGTGGCGGGCTTCATCGTCTATCTGGCCGCCGCCTCGGATGCCTTTGGCGCATTGTGGACGCCGAGCGACCCCTTTGCCGGGATCGTGCGCCGGATTGCCGACGAGACCGGGCCGTCTCCCGACATCTTGGTGTCCCGGGTGCTCGCCCTCCCGGCAATCTTCGGCACCGACCTTGCCGGCCATCCGGGTGTCGCCGCCGCGATCAGCCGCCATGTCGGGGGCCTGCTGTCGGAGAACCCGCGATCTTACCTCGAGGGGGCTCTCGTCGATGGCGCCCGCGACGCCGTCGTTCCCGGACGCCCGCGATGATCGGCGGCGGCGCTTCGGGGCGCTCAGGATGTGCGGCGTGAGCGCATGTTCGGCAGGATCGGTGTCGGATCGGTGTCGATCTCGGCCCAGTTCTTGGTCTTGGCAAAATGCTGTGGTTCGTCGGCGCGCCACAGGTCGTAGGTGATGCCGTGGATCATCGGCTCGATGCCGTAGCGGATGCCCGACAGCGAGGCCCCCGAGTGGGCGTTGGTGACGGTGGACCCGTAATTGAAGCAGTGCACGTTCTTGAGGAAGGGTGCCGTGCCCGGCACCCTCTCGATGAAGGACAGATCGCGGTTGAGGTAGGGAAAACCGAGCAGCCACGCATCCTGCTGGCTGGGCGGGGGCACGTAGGCGTCCCGCCAGGTCTTGATCTTGCCGGCGAGAGCCGCGAGTTCGGGCCGGCCGCTCGCGTCGGGCGAGAAGCCGCAGCCGATGAAGAGGTGATCGAAGGTCTCGGTGGTGCCGTCGCTCGCGGTGATCTCGATCCCCTCGGCGGTCTGCCGTGCCGCTGTCCAGGTGGCCCCGCTATGCAGGGTGAAGTTCGGGAAAACCGCGCAGCGGTTGACGCCGTCCTGCGTGGGCGGCTGGCCGAAGGTGAAGATGGCCTGGATCCAGCGCCATTTGTCGGCATCGCCCATCGACGCGTAATGGCGCAGGAACCCGGCCTTCTCCGTGTAGCGGAAGGGATTGGCGGTGAGGATCTGGTTCCGCCGCATGAACATCGTCACCGACGCGGCGCCGAGTTCCAGAAGGTCCGCGGCCCGGTCCCATCCCGTTGCCCCGGCGCCGAGCAGGGCGACCTTGCGGCCCGCCCAGTCGAGACTATCGACGTCGTCGGTGCACATCGTCCACGCCGATCCCGGCAGGCCGTCGCGGATGAAGGGCGGAACGTACCAGTCCCCCATGCCCTCGATGCCGGTGGCGAGCACGAGCTTGCGGCAATGGACGGCCTCATCGCCGTTGACCGCGACGCGGATAAGGCCGCCTTCCGGGCCGAACCCGTCGACTCGCGCGTCGTTGCGGACCGGCAGGGCCAGGGCAGCACGGTACCAGTCGAGGTAATCCTGCCAGTCGTGGCGCGGCCACTTGCCGAGCGCCTCCCAACCGGCCTCGCCATAGACCGCTTCGAACCAACTGCGCGGGGCCAGTGATGGAATCCCGAGGTCGGGACCTGTCACGTGCTTGGGAGAGCGCAGCGTCCACATGCGTGAATAGGTGATCCAGGGCCCTTCCCGCCCCTGCGGCATCCGATCGAGAATCAAGATGTTGGAGACATGCTCACGCATGAGGCCGAAGGCGGCGGTCAGCCCGCACTGCCCACCGCCGATGATGACGACGTCGTAGACATGATGCCCGTCCGGGTGGCGGCGCGGGACGACCCAGTCGTCCTTGGGATAGGAAAGGATCTCGAGGTCGTGGCGCACCCGGCGCGTCAGGTCGGCCAGGCGCGCCGCCGCGTCGGTCCGCGCCGGCGCGACCTGTGGGGGCCGCAATCCCTTTCGGATCTCGGGATGGTCGAGGCGCGGGTTCGGCAGCGAAGGGGCTTCGCTCACGCGACGTGCTTCCCTGCGCTTGATCCTGCCCACGATCCACTGGGCGGCGTTGCTCGCCGGGTCCGAACCATCGGCACATCCTTTGCATCGTTTGACACGGCTTCTAAGATATCTCTAATATATTAGGGCAGACGCCGCTGATCAACCACGACGGACCTGCGCGGCCGACTGCCACGTCCCGTCCCCGAGCCGGCAACGAACAGGCCAGGAGTTCGCCCATGATGGTGCCCCCCGCTTTCACCCGTCGCGATCTGCTTCGTTCCGCCTCGCTGGCCGCGGCGGGAGCCGCCGTCGGCACGGGCTCCATGTTAAAGGCGCGGGCGGCGGCCGGTCCGCTGCTCGTCGCCGTCGCGGCGCCGATGACCGGAGACTCGGCCGCGATGGGGCTGAACGCCCAGCGCGGCGCCGACACGGCCCTGGCGACCATCAACGCCGCAGGCGGCATCGGCGGCCAGCCGCTGGTCTACGACCTCTACGACGACATGGGCACGCCGAAGGAAGCCGCCACCGTCGCCCAGCGCATCGTCGACGCCGGCAAATACGCTGCGGTGATCGGGCATGTGAACTCGTCCTGCACGCTCGCCGCCATGCCGATCTACGCCGATGCCGGCATGCCGGTGTTGTGCGGCTCCTCTTCGAACCCGGCCGTGACCGAATCAGGCTGGACCAACATCATCCGCATGACCATTCGCGACGATTACGGCGCGCAGGAATACTCCGCGTTCGCGATCAACAACCTCGGCAAGAAGAAGCTGGGCGTCTTCTTCGCCAACGACGACTACGGCCGGGGGCTGCGCGACGAAATGGACAAGGCCGCCAAGGCGCTCGGGGGCACCTTCGCGGCCGAAGCGGGGTTCACGCCGAACGCCGACAAGGACTTCTCGGCGGTGATTTCCGACTTCAAGGCGAGGGGCGTCGAAGCCTTCATGCTGAATTGCAACTACACCGAGGGTGGCCTGTTTCTCGGCCAGGCCAAGGGGCTCGGCCTCGCCGGCAGCCCGACGGTCGGACCGGATTCCCTGCTCTACAACGAGTTCATCTCGCTTTCGCAAGGGGCGGCCGAGGGCGCCTACATCCTGGCAGCCTACGACCCCTATTCGACCGCGCCGATGACGCAGACGTTCATGAGCGCCTTTGCGAAGAGCTACGGCGGCGCCCTGCCCAGCCAGGTCGCGGTGTTTACGCACGACTTCTTCTTCCTCATCAAGGCCGCCATGGCGGAGGGCGCGACGAGCAAGACGCTCATCGACAAGGCCAAGGGGATGACCCTGGATGCCGCCGGCGGCCACTACGCCTGGGACGCCAAGGGCGACGTCAAGGGCCGCACGTTCGCGGTCGTTACCGTCAAGGACGGAAAATTTGCCTCCACGGGCCAGTCCGTGGACGAGAAGGGCCTCGGCGCCCTGCGCAAGTGAGCCATCGGAGCGCCGGGCCCGGGCGGTGAGCTACCTCGCCGAGCAGATCGCCAATGGGCTGGCGGTAGGCAGCGTCTATGCCCTGATCGCGCTGGGCTACAGCCTCGTCTATTCGGTGCTCAACCTCGTCAACTTCGCCCATGGTTACGTCATCATGTTCGGGGCTTTCTCGGCCCTGACGCTGCTTGGAGCGCATTTGCCCGTCCCTGCCGCCGTCGTGGCGGCGTGCCTCGTGGGGGCGGCGCTGGCCATGGCGGTCGAGCGCATCGCCTACCGGCCCGTGCGAAGTTCCAACCGCGTCGTGCCGATGATCAGCGCGCTCGGGGCCGGGCTGGTGCTGGCCTCGGTGGCGCAACTGGTCTGGGGACCGGAGGTACAGCCGTTCCCGCAACTGATCCCGCGCGGCACGCTGTCCGTCGGCACCCTCTCGTTTCCCAGCCAGTCGCTGGTGATCCTCGGCGTCGCTGCGGTGCTGGTCGTCGGCGCTTCGGCGATCCTCAACGGCACGCGCTTCGGCCTTGCGGCGCGCTGCGTCTGCCAGGATCTCGACGCAGCCCGGCTCGTGGGCATTCCGGTCGACAGCGTGATCACATCGATCTACGCGATGGGCGGCTTTCTCGGGGTGGCGGGCGGCGTCCTCTTCGGCATGTATTTCAACGCCGTCTTCATCCAGATGGGGCTCATCGCCACCACGAAGGCCTGGGCCGCGGCGATGCTGGGGGGCATCGGCAACTTCCAGGGCGCCTTCTTCGGCGGCCTGATCCTCGGCGTCGCCGAGACGCTGTCGGTGGCGCTCGTCGGCTCTCAGTACAAGGACGGGGTCAGCCTGGTGGTGATCGTGGCGGTGCTGTTGCTGAAGCCCAACGGGCTGTTCGGCAGCCCCGCCCTGGAGCGCTCATGATCGGGCGGTTCGGCACCCCCGGCCTCCGGGCCCTCGCACCGATGCTGTTCGTGGCGGTACTCGCCTGCATGCCGCTGGTCCTGCCCGGACGGTTCTGGCTGCATGTCTTCAACATCACCCTGCTCTACGCGCTGCTGGCGCTGGGGCAGAACATCATCACCGGGTGGTGCGGCATGCTCACGCTCGGACAGGCCGCATTCCTCGGACTCGGCGCCTATACCTCGGCGCTGCTGGTCATGCGCCTCGGCGTACCGTGGGTCGTCGCCTTCCTGGCAGCGGGGTTCTTGTCGGCGGGGGTGGGGGCGCTGCTGGCGCTGCCGTGCCTGCGGGTGAAGAGCGACTTCCTGTCGCTGGTGACCATCGCGTTCAACCAGATCTTCTTCGTCGTCGCCAACAACTGGATCGATCTCACCCGCGGCCCCATGGGCCTGCCCAATGTGCCGCCGATCAGCTTGTTCGGTTGGCCGCTCCGCGCGACGGCGCCGCAGTTCTGGTTCTTCCTCGGCGTCGTGACACTGATCTACGCCGGGGTGGGCCGGCTCACCGCCGGACCGATCGGCCGGGCCTGGGCGATGATCCGCGACGATGAGACCGCCGCCCGGGCGATGGGCGTGCCGGTCACGCGCTACAAGGTCATGGCCTTCGCCATCGGCTGTTTCGTCTGCGGCCTCGCGGGCAGCCTCTATGCCCATTACCTCCGCATCGTCTCGCCGGACATGTTCCGGCTGGAGGAATCCCTCGTCATGATGCAGATGGCCATCCTGGGCGGCCTCGCCAGCCTGCCGGGCTCGGCCCTCGGCGCCTTCCTGATGGTCATGATCCCCGAGGCGTTGCGCAGTTCGCAGCCCTGGCTCGTCACGCTGCGGCCCGGCATCGGTGGCGCCATCCTGGTAGCCATGATGATCTGGCGCCCGAATGGCCTGCTCGGCGCAACCGCGCCCGGACGAACCCCGCTCCGCACCCTGCGCGCCGGTCTTCGCCGCCTGCGTCCCGGCGCCATTGTCACGGACCTCGTCCGGTGAGCGCCCTTGCCTGCCGCGGCATCTCCAAGGCTTTCCTCGGGGTCGCCGCCCTGAGCGGCGTGTCGCTGAAGGTTGCGGAGGACGAGATCCTCGGCATCATCGGCCCCAACGGCTCGGGCAAGACCACGCTGTTCAACATCCTTTCCGGCATCGAGCGGCCGGACGCCGGCAGTGTTTGGCTCGCGGGCGCGGACGTGACCAACCGGCCGGCGCACGCCATCGCCGGGCGCGGTCTCGCCCGGACCTTTCAGAACCTGCGCCTTTTCGCAGGGTTGACGGCGCTCGAAAACGTCATGGCCGGCGGCCACCGACGCGCGCCGACCGGGCTCGTGGGCCAGATCCTCGGCCTTCCCGGTGTTCGCCGCGCCGAGAGGGACGCCCGGTCGGAGGCGCTGGACATGCTGCGCGAGGTCGGCCTCGGTGCCTATGCGGCCAGCTATCCGAAAGCGCTGTCCTACGGCCAGACCAAGCGGCTGGAGCTTGCGCGCGCGCTCAACATCCGCCCTCGCGTGCTGCTGCTCGACGAGCCGACTGCCGGCATGAACGACGCGCAGGCGACCGAGATCCTTGACCTTGTGGGAAGGGTCAAGCGCCAGTGGAAGCTGACCCTCGTGGTGATCGAGCACAACGTGCCGGTGCTCACCCGCTTCGCCGACCGCCTGCATGTTCTCGACGCCGGCCGGACGGTTGTGGAGGGTCCGCCCGCCGCCGTCATCGGCGATCGGCGGGTGATCGAAGCCTATCTCGGGACGGGCGCCTAAAATGCTGACGCTCGCGGCCGTGCGCGCCGGCTACGGCGACCGCATGGTTCTCGACGGGATCGATCTCAGAGTCGCTCCGGGCGAGCGGATCGCGCTGATCGGCCATAACGGCGCCGGCAAGAGCACCATCATCAAGGCGGTGACCGGCCAGATCCGTCCGGCGGCGGGCGAAATCCATTTCGAGGACACGCGCGTCGACGGCCTGACGCCCGAGGCGCTGGTGCGGCGCGGCATCGTGCAGGTGCCAGCCGGCCGGCGGGTCTTCCCGCTGCTGACCGTGCGCGAGAACCTTGAGGCCGGTGCCCTTGCCCG
>CAXSEU010000091.1:0-10593 GCA_964236485.1 uncultured Lichenihabitans sp.
CCTCCTCGCCGGGGATGAAGCAACAATGCCGCGTTCCTCCCGTCCGGGCACCCGGCTAAGGCGTTGACCTTCCCCGGAAGACCGATTAACCGTCGCGACGCTGGAACTGCCGGGCGGGGCTTGCGCGATCTCACGCTGCCCGCATTCCTCCCGCCAGAAGCCTGGTCGCGGGCATTGATGGCCGGGCGCGCCGGAACCGGTGGAGAGGACGCGCCTGTGGAACTCGAAGGTAAACGCATCGTCGTGATCGGCGGCGCAGGTTTGATCGGATCGCACGCCATCGACCAGCTTCTGGCCGAGGACGTCGCCGAAGTCACCGTCTACGACAGCTTCGTTCGCGGAACGCACGAGAACCTGGCCGAGGCGCTGCGCGATCCGCGGGTCAAGATCTTCGAAGCGGGCGGCGACATCACGCAGACGGACGTTCTCGACGCGGCGCTCAAAGGTGCCGACGGCGTGGTGCACCTTGCCGCCCTTTGGCTCCTGCAGTGTCATGACTTCCCCCGCTCCGCCTTCGACGTCAACGTGCGCGGCACCTTCAACGTGCTCGAGGCGTGCGTGAAGAACAACGTCCAGCGGCTCGTCTACTCGTCGTCCGCCTCGGTGTACGGCGATGCCGTCGAGGAGCCGATGAGCGAGGATCATCCCTTCAACAACAAGAACTTCTATGGTGCGACGAAGATCGCCGGCGAGGCGATGGCGCGGGCCTTCCACCATCGCTACGGGCTCAAGGTCGTCGGACTGCGCTACATGAACGTCTATGGCCCGCGCCAGGATTACAGAGGCGCCTACATCGCGGTGATCATGAAGATGCTCGACGCGATCGACCGGGGTGAGGGGCCGACCATCCTGGGCGACGGCAGCGAGGCCTTCGACTTCGTGGCCGTGAAGGATTGCGCCGCGGCGAACCTTTGTGCCTTGCGAGCCTCGACCGTGGACCGGTTCTACAACGTCGGAACCGGAAAGAGGATCTCGCTCAAGGAACTCGCCGAACTGCTTCTCAACCTGACCGGATCGAACCAGCCGATCGCCTACGCGCCCCGCAGCCAGGCCACGCTGGTGCGAAACCGCATCGGTTCGCCGAAGCGGGCAGAGGACGAGATCGGTTTCACGGCGAAGATCGGTCTTGAGGAAGGGTTGCGCGACCTCATCAGGTGGCGCCGGTCGCACATGGCCGAGGTCGACGCACGGCGCGCGAAAGCGGCGCCGGACGGGTCGTCCTGACGCCCGCATGTGCGGCATCGCCGGGATACTCGAGCGCGACGGTGCGCCCGCTTCGCAGGTTCGTCTCACGGCGATGTGCGATGCCCTGCGACACCGCGGGCCCGACGGCGAAGGGCAGGTGGTCGACGGACCGCTGGGGCTCGGGCACCGACGACTCGCCATCATCGACCTGTCGTCGCTCGGCCGCCAGCCGATGGTCACGGCCGACGGCCGCTATACGCTGACCTTCAACGGCGAGATCTATAACTTCCAGGAACTGCGCGCGGAACTGGCGGCGCGGGGCCGCTCCTTCGTATCGCGCAGCGACAGCGAGGTGCTGCTCCAGGCCTTTGCGACCTGGGGGGTCGACGCGCTGGTCCGGTTCAACGGCATGTTCGCCTTCGCGATATGGGACCGGGAAACGCGGACGTTGACGCTGGCGCGGGATCGCTTCGGCGTGAAGCCGCTCTACTACGCGCAGGTCGGCTCGACATTCCTGTTCGCGTCCGAGGTCAAGGGGCTCCTCGCGCATGGCGCCCTCGCCGCGGCGATGGACATAGCCGGGCTGACGGAGTACCTGAACTTCCAGAACTTCTTCACCGATCGCACCCTCTTCCGAGACGTGAAACTGCTGCCCCAGGGCTGCTACATGCAGGTGCGGGAAGGCTCCGGCTCCGCCGTGCCGGTCCGCTACTGGGACTACCGTTTCCAGGAACCGGAGGGCGTGGTCGACGACGACGCCTGTCTCGACGAGCTCGATTTCCTCTTCCAGCAAGCCGTGTCGCGCCAGCTCATCAGTGACGTCGATGTCGGGGCCTACCTTTCGGGCGGCATCGATTCGGGCTCGATCGCGGCGCTGGCGGCGAAGCAGATGCCCTATATCCGCACCTTCACGGTGGGCTTCGACCTCAACTCGGCGTCGGGCGTCGAGCTCGGTTTCGACGAGCGCAGCGCCGCCGAATACATGTCCTACCTGTTCAAGACCGAACATTACGAGATGGTCCTCAAGGCCGGCGACATGGAACGGATCATGTCGCCGCTCGCGCGCCACCTCGAAGAGCCCCGCGTCGGCCAGTGCTATCCCAATTTCTATGCCGCGAAGCTGGCCGGAAAATTCGTCAAGGTCGCCTTGTCGGGCGCCGGCGGCGACGAGATGTTCGGCGGCTACCCCTGGAGGTACTATCGCGCCGTCGTGAACGACGACTTCGACCATTACATCGAGAAATATTTCGCGTTCTGGCAGCGCCTGGTGCCCCAGAAAGTGCTGCCGTCCCTGATGGCGCCGGTCTCCGCCGAAGCTGCCGGGGTCGATGCTTTGGCGATCTTCCGGGGGGTGTTCCACGAGCACGCGGACCGGCTCACCCGTCCCGAAGACTATGTCAATCATTCCCTCTACTTCGAGGCCACCACCTTCCTCAACGGCCTGCTCGTCGTCGAGGACAAGATGAGCATGGCCCATTCCCTCGAAACGCGGGTTCCTTTCCTCGACAACGACCTCGTCGATTTCGCCATGCGGCTCCCGGCCCGGTTGAAGCTCGGCAACCTGACCGAGGTCGTCCGCCTCAATGAGAACGAGCCCGGCGGCAAGTACGAACGCTATTTCCAGCGCACCAAGGACGGCAAGCTGATCCTGCGCAAGATGATGGCGCGCCACATCCCCGCATCCCTCGTGTCCCGGGAGAAGCAGGGTTTTTCCGCACCCGACGCGAGCTGGTTCAAGGGGGAGAGCATCGACTACGTCCGCCGCCGTCTGCTGAACCGCAATGCCCGCATCTACGATTACCTCGACCGCGGCGTCGCAGAATCGCTCATATCGGACCACCTCGAAGGGCGCGAGAATCGCCGGCTCCTGATCTGGTCGCTTCTCAATCTCGAACAGGCTTGCGAAGAGTTCTTCTAGCGTATGTCATGCTGCTGCTGACATACGCCAGCTCAAAGAAGCGTGTACGTTCACAGGCTTGTATGGAAGCTCCGCTTCCAAAAGAGCCTGACGTACTCTAGGGCAGATGAGAGTGGGTTGTCCTCGCCACGGCTGTGTCACACGATGATCTCCCCGGCGTCGTCATCGAACCAAGGACAGCTTTGATGCTTGAGAGCGCCGTCGACGTCCTGCGTGCTCCCGGTGCCCTCTCGACACCGTTGCGGCTTGCCGTGTTCGAGCGCGACGGCGACCATGTGGAGGATGGGGCGCTCCTCGGGCCCGACGGGGCGTGGTACCCGATCGTCGGCGGCGTACCGTGCTTCCTTACGGGTTCCCTGCGGCCCGACCTCGCCGACTTCTGCGCGCGCCACGGCCTTTCGCCCCGCGCCGACGACCTGACGAGCCCCGAAGCCGAAACGCAGGCCAGGACGAATGTGACGTTCTCGGACAAGTGGCGCCGCTTCAAAACCTACGGCATGGAATCGGCCCACGAGGATTTCCTGTTCGGCTGGTATGTGCGGAAGCTCGGACTGACGGCTCGCGCGGAGTTGCCGGGGTTCTATGCCGAGAGGCGCCGCATCCTGGAGGTGGGTCCGGGCTCCGGCTTCAACACGCGCTTCATCGCCCGCCATTGCGGAGGCGAGGTGTTCGCCCTCGACATTTCCGAAGCCGCCTATACGACCTTCGAGAACACACGTTCCTTGCCGAACTGCACTGTGGTGCAGGCGGACCTCATGGCGGCCCCCTTCCCGGACGCGAGCTTCGACCTCATCATCGCCGACGGGGTGCTGCACCATACGCCCGACACCCGCGCCGCCGTGCGGGCGCTTTACGCAAAGGTGCGGCCGGGCGGACAGTTCTTCTTCTACGTCTATCGTCAGATGGGCGCCGCCCGCCGCTTCAGCGACGCCCACATCCGCGATACCTTCACCCGGCTCTCGCCTGAGGATTGCTATGCGGCTTGCGAACCGCTCACTGAACTCGGCCGTGAACTCAGCAGGCTCGATGCCAAGGTGACCTTGACGAAGCCGATCGATGTCCTCGGCATACCGGCCGGCGTGCACGACGTGCAGCGCCTGCTCTACTACAACTTCGTCAAGTGTTTCTGGAACGAAGCCTTCGATTTCGAGACCAACAACATGGTCAACTTCGATTGGTACCACCCTCACGATGCCTGGCAGCACACGCAGGAGGAGGTCCGAGGCTGGCTCGATGAACTCGGGGCGCGGGAGTTCCGGTTCAATGACGCCAATCCGAACGGCATCTCGGTCCTCGTGACCCGGCCGGAGGATTGACGATGCGCGTCCTCGTCACCGGCGCCACCGGCTTCGTCGGCGAGGCGCTGATGCGCCGTCTCGCGGGCGCGGGACACGAGCCGCTCGCGGTGACGCGCGGCGACGCGGCGGGGCCGGGTGCCGTGCGCTGGAACCTCGGCGAGGAGCCTGCGCCCGCCTCGCTTCCCGAAGAACTCGACGCGATCGTCCATGCCGCCCAATCGCGCAACTACCGCGCCTTTCCGGGCGACGGGCGCGAGATGTTCGCCGTCAACACCGCCGGCACCTCGGCGCTTCTCGATTATGCCGCCCGGGCGGGCGTGTCCCGCTTCTGCCTCCTGTCGAGCGGCACCGTCTACGACCCGTTCCATCGCGGCCTCGACGAGGAGGCGCCGCTCGCCCCCACGAGCATGCTGGGCGCGACGAAACTCGCCGCCGAGATCGTCGCCGGCCCCTATGCGGCGCTGTTCCCGACCTCCATTCTTCGCATCTTCACGCCCTACGGGCCGGGGCAAACGGCGCGGCTGATCCCCGGCCTCATCGACCGGGTGCGGTCCGGCACGCCGGTGCAACTCTCCGCCGATGGCCAGGGCATGCGGCTTGCGCCGATCTACGTCGGCGACCTCTGCGCCGTCATCATCGCGGCGATCGAGGCACCATGGGGCGGCGTCGTCAACGTCGCTGCCCCGCGGGCGACGACGATCCGCGGCGTCGCGGAGATCGCGGGCCGCCTTTTAGACCGGACGCCTCGCTTCGAGATCCGCGAAGGCACGGCCCCCGACCTCGCGCCTCCGGTGGACAGGCTCGCCAGCCGGTACGACCTTGGAACGCTGCTGCCGTTGGAGGAGGGGCTCGAACGGACGATCGCCGCATTGTCATGATCGACATCGTCCGAGCGCCGGGGATGCCCTTCGAGGCAATCTGGATCCGTTGCATACATCCGGGAGTTTCGCCGCCTTGAACATTACCGAGCCGAGCTTCGACGGGTCCGAGATCGATCTCTTGAAACAATGTCTCGACTCGGGATGGGTCACCCAAGGACCTATGACGGCGCGATTCGAAGGCTTGATCGCAGCCGCGCAGGACGCCCGTCATGCGATCGCCTGCACGTCCGCCACCGCGGCGCTTCATCTGGCGGCCTCCGCCTTGGAATTGGGCCCTGGCGACGAAGTGATCGTACCGGCCCTCACCTGGATCACCAGCGCCAACGCGGCGGAATATGTCGGCGCCAAGGCCGTATTTGCCGACATCGACCTTTCGACCTACAACCTTGATCCGGTAAGGGTCGAAGAAGCTGTGACGTCGCGCACGCGCGCCATCGTCGCCGTCCATCTGTTCGGACTCGCCGCTCCGATGCGGGAACTGAAGGCCATCGCCAACCAGCACAGGCTCGCGATCATCGAGGATGCGGCCTGCGCCATCGCGACCACCTACGAAGGTCGGCCGGTCGGCACGATCGGCCAAGTCGGCTGTTTCTCCTTTCACCCCCGCAAGGTGGTCACCACGGGCGAGGGGGGTGCGCTGACAACCAACAATGACGAACTGGCCGCGAGGTTGAGGACACTTCGCAACCATGGGGCGGGTGGCTCTCCGGACAGCGCTGAAACCACCGGTCCTTGGACCATGGCCCGGTTCGACACCCTGGGCTTCAACCTGCGACTCTCGGACATTCAGTCCGCCGTGGGCGTGGCGCAGATGGGCAAGCTCGCTCGGCTGGTCGCCGACCGTCGCCGGTCCGCCGCACGATACGACGCGGCGCTCGGCGGTGAAAACGATCTCGCCCTGCCGAGCGGCGGCGACAAGGCGGGCCACACCTACCAGTCCTACGTTGTGCGCCTTACCGAGGGCGGCCGTACCCGGCGAAACCAAGTCATGACGTCGCTCGCACAAGCGAACATCCAGACCCGTCCTGGCACACATGCCGTGCATCGTCTCGGCTATTACCGCGACAGATATGGCTTGGCCGCCGACGATTTCCCCAACGCCGCGCTCGCGGAGGATACGACCATCACGCTGCCGATCGTGCCCTTCATGAGCGAAGCGGAGCAGGACGGTGTCGTGGAAGCCCTGCGCGCGGCGTTGCGTAAATAAAACACTGTGGAAGGCCCGGTATAGGACCGATGCAACGTTCAATTTAGAGCCGCGGAACCGATGCCTATGCAGGACTTAAACGCAGCCGCGCCGTCAGCACAATACGTGGATGACAACTGGGAGCTGTTCAAGCAGACCGTACTCGCAGCCGCCCGCAACGTCTCGCAGCGCGGAGACCATAATCTGATCACTCCCTATGACAATCTGCCCACTGGTGGCAGCGACAGGCCTCTGAAGATCGGCTTGTTCGGCAACCTAGCAAATCAGGCTTACATAGCAGCTGCGTGCTTGCGTCGTCTGGGACACCATGTGGATGTCGTTCTTCAGAGCAACGCCGTCGACTTGCATTTCCTGAGTCAGCCGTTCTGGGAGGAAACCGACGCCGAGGTCAAGGATATCGCCGACACTCCCAAAGCTCCCGACGGATGGACGGCCCCCGATTATGTTCATGATGTACCTTACGACCTTGATTTGCAGGTGCGTTTTCAAAACAGACTAAGCGCTATTCCTGAAGTTAAAGATCTGTATAAGGATCTAACAGGAAAATCACTTCCCGATGATACTGCATTAATCCTGGCTCAGTGGATGGGGCACTGGCCATACATTAAAAAAATGTATGAGTACGACGTTATTAATTTATCTATGTGGCCAATAGTATTAGGAATTTTCTGCCCTAAGCCGTACATTGTCTGCCCTCTCGGGGGCGAATTGTATATCACCTCGTTTGAGGAAGACGTGCAGGGATTGTTGTGTCGCGCGGGCTTCCGATCGGCCAGCCACATCTCCGTCGCCGAAACGGATTATCCCGTCTATCTCGACCGCCTGGGGACCACCGCGCCGCGCAGCTTCATGCCCTTGCTCGTTGACACGGACGTCTACAACGACGCTCCCAACGACCCTCTCAGAGCGGAGTGGCACGCGAACACAGGGGGATCGCGCTTCATCCTCTCCGTCTGTCGGCAGTCGTGGAACTGGAAAGGCAGCAACCGGCTGATCAAGGCTTTCGCCGGCTTCTACCATGAGGGGAACAGCGAGTGGCGGCTCCTCCTCCAGGCGTGGGGCGACGACCTGGAGAGATCTCGCGATCTCGTCAAGAACCTAGGTATCGAGCATGTTGTCATGTGGTTGCCGATGTGCTCCAAGCCGCTCCTGCGGTCACGCCAGCGCGCCGCGGATGTCGTGGCCGATCAGTTCGTCATGGAGGGTTACGGCACCTCGGTGTTGGAATCCATGGCCGCCGGGAAACCGGTTCTCATGTCCCCCGTGCCTCGCGGGTCGGAGCACCACTTCAAGGCCGGTCCGCCACCGCTGGTCGGTGCCAAGACGGAGGGCGAGATCAAGGATGCGCTCACGCGGCTGGAAGACGAGGCGTTCAGGTTGGAGGTCGGCCGGAGATCGCGGCGGTGGGTCGAGGAAGAACATGGTTACCGCAGCCTCGAGGGGCGCTACCTATCGATGTTCGAGAAGGCCTGCGCCTGGAATACCGTCGACGGGAGGAAGTCTGGCGGAACGTCCGTTGATGGCGCCGGCGGGACACTCGATCTCCTCTCGGCAGTGCATGTGAGACGGCGTGACGAGATCCGTCAGCGGTGGCATCGAACATTGCCGTTCGCCGACCAGATCACGGATCGATGGGAAAAAGCGCGATACCTGGGATTCGGGACCGGCGCGAGCATCTACGATAGCGCCCTCGTGATCGGCGATGTAAGCGTGGGCGAGAGGACGTGGATCGGTCCCAACTGCGTGCTCGACGGTTCGGGCGGTCTCAAGATCGGCAGTACATGCAGCATATCCGCCGGGTGCCAGCTGTACTCACACGATACCGTGGCCTGGGCCGCGTCCGGCGGCACCGCCAAAGCACGCCACGCGGCGACAAGGATCGGTGATGCCGTCTACCTCGGTCCGGGTACGGTCGTTGCGGCGGGCAGCAGCATCGGAGCGCAGAGCGTGATCGGAGCCCAGTCCTTCGTCAAAGGCGAAATCCCGGCCTATTCCTTCGCGGTCGGATCGCCGGCCCGCGTCATCGGTCATGTCACGGTTGGCCCCGGCGGACAGGTTTCCGTAGAGACCGGCCAAATGGCTGAGTTTGCCCGCGGGGTGACCGAGACGGTCAAGCGCACCGATGCAGGCGACGAATAGGCTTCCCAGCCGTTGGTTCGGCATCGCCAAATACGAGTTCCACCCAGGCGCGACTTGGGTCTTACACAACGCGGAGGAAATTTTTGACCAGCGAACGCCTCGCTCTTCCGGCGAATCCTGCCACCGATAAGGATGCTGCACTCAAGAGCATCTATGAAAACATCGCTACGACCCGCGATCCCAACACGACCGCGAGCGACTTTCGGTTGCGCGAGCTCGAGATGGATCTAGGGATCGAGCACATCCGTGACGGAGACCGCGTCCTCGATGTCGGATGCGGCCCTGGTGTGGCGGTCACAGCCTATGCGTCGAGGCGCAAGGCCCAGGTAGACGGCCTCGACTACGCTGCCAACATGGTGCAGTTCGCGCGCGAGCGCGCGGCTACCGAGTTCGCCGGCCTGCCGGTAGCATTCCATCACGGCTCCGTCACCGAACTGCCGTTCACGAACGACACCTACGACGTCGTAACGAGTCATCGATGCCTGATGGCGCTGCTCGATTGGGAACGGCAGAAGGTGGCGCTTGATGAGATCGCCCGCGTCCTGAAACCGGGCGGAACCCTCGTCCTCATGGAGGGCACGAAAGACGGGCTCGATAAGCTTAATGCTTATCGTCGCGCCTTCTCCCTGTCGGAGATCGATGCCGGCGGGAATGAACGCCTGTTCACCCTGAAGTTCGAGGAGAAGGCCTTGCTGGATCACGTTTCGCACCGCTTCGAGCTGCTTCGTATCCAGCGGTTCGGCATGTATTACTTCCTTACACGTATCGTGCAGCCGCTGCTGGTGGCGCCAGAGCCGCCGCGGTACGATCATCGGTTGAACGAGGTCGCTCGGCAGATCGCACGGGTGCTCCCGGACTTCGAGGGGATGGGGCACCTCGTGGGCTTCTGCCTGCGCAGACGGACATAGGGAAACGGCTATGGCGGGCGTGATCGCCCTGACGTTCGACACGGATCACATGACCGAAGCGGCCATGGAGATCTTTCTCCGGACCTTTGATTGGCCAGGCCGGGCCGTGATGTTCTGCACGCAACGCTATGCCGGTTTGAGCGAGGCCGACCACGAGCTTGCGCCGCACCCCTACCTGCCGGAAGGGGGAGGGTGGGACAGGGAGTTGAAGTCCAAGCGCGAGATGTTTCCGAACGCTGTTGGTTGGCGATCTCACAGTTGTGTCTATAGCCAGATGCTTGCTGTTCGGCTCGTCCGCGAAGGTTTCCTGTACGCGAGCACCGACGAGGCTTGGGGAGCTACTGGCTTGATGCCTTTGTACAGCAGTTGGGGCATGCTGCAGATGCCGATCTACTATATGGACACATTTGACATCTCTCGGCGAATTTTCTGGCCCGGCAGAGATCATCGAGCCTTCGATGCCGAGATGCTCGACAGAGCGCTCAGTTCGGATGGGCTGTTCGTTTTCGACTTTCATCCAGTGCATCTCATGCTCAACACGCCCGACGTCGATTACTACATGAGCAGACGCCAAGCCTTCATCGAAGGTACATCACACCGGGAGCTAGTTCATCGCGGTCGCGGCGTTGCCACGTTCTTCAACGAACTATGTTCGGCGATGCGTGCGGGTCGAAGGTTCAGCACTGCCCTGGGCTCGCTTGCTCGGTCCGGCACCCCGAACGCTGCGAGCTGGAGGTCATGAATTCTGTTGGCGGAGTGATATTTCTGGATCCATGAAGCACCCTTCGCACCAATGCCGGCGAGATCCTCGGGATCGTCCATGACCGCAGCCATGCGTGACGCGATCTCTTCGGCGGTTTGCGCAGCCATGATAGGCGGTGGTTCTCCGAAAAATACGCCATTGTTGATCCCATCATCCCTGGAGATGATGCGACATCCAAGCGCCAGCGCCTCGAATGTGATGCCCCCGAACCCGGAGATTACAAATTGATCGATGACAGCATCTGTGTCGAGCATCGCGGCCCAGAGCTTTCTCTTCGTCATAAGGGTAGTCCAA
>CAXSEU010000092.1:0-4106 GCA_964236485.1 uncultured Lichenihabitans sp.
ATGGAGGCCGTCGGCACCGATCAGCGCATCGACATTAAAGGGCGCGATCCCCGGATCCTCGAAGTCGAGGCGGAGTCCCTCGGCCGAGGGCGACCAGCCGGCGAGGCTCGCCGCCGTCACGAGGGAGATGGTCGCGGAGGCTTCGACGCGACGCCGCAACGCGCGGTGCAGGTCGGCCCGCCGCGTGACCAGAAAAGGCGCTCCGAAGCGTCGCCGCACCGCATCCCCGAGCGGCAGGCGAGCGAGCATGTCCCCCTCGTGTCCTCGCCTGATCCGCAAATCCTCGGGCGCCACGGCATCCCTCTCGACATCATCGAGGAGGCCGAGACTTCGCAGCGCCGCGCAGGCATTGGGAGACAGTTGCAGGCCTGCCCCGATCTCGCCGAGGACGGGGGTTCGTTCGAATATCGTGACCCTCCGGTCGGGCCGGTCCAGGGCCAGCGCCGCCGCCAGCCCGCCGATGCCGGCTCCCGCGATGGCGATATGACGCATCCGCTCGGCTCGGCTTCGCTGCCCTGTCGATCTCGGATCAGGGTGCGGTGTCTGGGCGGTACGCGCAGACCGGCGGCTCGCAGTGGTGACCGAGAGTGGACAAGAAAACGAAGCGGGTCGAACAATAGGGGCAGACGGCGTCTTCGCTGCCGCCCATGTCGATGAAGGTGTGCGGATGATCGAATGGGGGCAGGGCACCCGTGCACATGAATTCCCGCACTCCGACCTTGATCGTCGGAACGCCGATGTCGTTATGGAAATGCGGCGTCTGGGCGTGGCTGGCCATCGTCTGCCTCGGGGAAGCGTGATCTTGTCTCGGGCGCACAAAACACAAATCGCGGCATCCGCAAACCCGTTTTGCGGCGAGCCGGACAGGGGGACGGCGCGTGCACTTTTTCTCCGGTGATCTGCGGCTCGCCTATGTGGACCAGGGCCCGGCCGGAGGCGGGGACGTCGGCGGCGAGCCGATCCTTCTCGTCCACGGGTTCGCCTCGTCGGCGGCCGTCAACTGGGTCGAGACGGGATGGGTGAAGACGCTCACCGAAGCCGGGCGGCGGGTGGTCGCCTTCGATCATCGCGGGCATGGCGCCAGCGACAAGCCGCATACGGCGGCCGAATATGCCACGGCGCTCATGGCCGCCGACGGTCTTGCGTTGCTGTCTCATCTCAACATCCAAACAACGGATGTCATGGGATATTCCATGGGGGCACGGGTGACCGCGACGATGGCGCTGATGGCGCCGGACCGCGTCCGGTCGGCGGTCCTCGGGGGGCTGGGCATTCATCTCGTCGAAGGGGCGGGCCTCCCGACCAGCATCGCTGAGGCCATGGAGGCGCCCTCGCTCGACGCGCTGACCGACCCGACCCAGCGCATGTTCCGGCGGTTCGCCGAGGCGGGCGGCAACGATCTCGCGGCTTTGGCCGCTTGCATCCGCGGGTCGCGCCAGACGCTGTCCGCCATGGAGGTGGGACGCATCGCCTGCCCGACGCTGGTCGCGGTCGGCACGAGAGACAGGGTGGCGGGCGATCCGCACCGGCTCGCGGCCATGTTCCAGCGGGGAAGGGCGTTCGACATTCCGGGGCGGGACCACAATCCGGCGGTGGGCGACAAGGCGTTCAAGACGGCCGTGCTGGAGTTTCTGGCATTGGGGAACTGACGCGCGACCATGTTGGGACCTCCAGCGCGGCTTTTGCGTCTGGTTGCGGGCCGGGGACTTGTGCGTGCGGCGCCGTGCCGTATGTGTTGTGCCAGGAGAGTGCCGGGACGAGGAACAACATGATGCATGGCTCGAGCGCAAAGGTCGTCGGCCTTGCGAACACGGATCCGCTGTTCACGCGGATCAGGTCCGACGCCGAGGACATCCTCACCCGCTCGCCGGAACTTGGGAATCTCGTTCTGACGACGGTGTTGAACCAGCCGAGTTTGGAGGCGGCGGTCCTCCACAGGGTCGCGTCGCGCCTGGATCACGACGACGTGTCCGGCGGCATGCTGGCGCAGATCTTCACCGAGGTGGCGGCGCACGACCGGGACATCGTCGAGGCGTTCAGGGCCGACATCGTGGCGGTGTTCGATCGCGATCCGGCCTGCACGAGGCTGATCGAGCCTTTGCTGTTCTTCAAGGGTTTCCATGCCATCCAGGCCCACCGGATGGCACATGCGCTTTGGCGCACGGGCCGCCGGGACCTGGCCTTGTATCTGCAAAGCCGCTCCTCCGGCGTCTTCCAGACCGACATCAACCCCGCGGCGCCTTTCGGAAAGGGCATATTCCTCGATCATGCGACGGGGCTGGTCGTGGGAGCGACGGCATCGATCGACGACGATGTTTCGCTGCTCCAGGACGTGACGCTCGGCGGCACCGGCAAGGATGTCGGAGATCGCCACCCGAAGATCCGGAAGGGCGTGCTGATCGGGGCAGGAGCGAAGGTTCTCGGCAATATCGAGGTCGGCCACTGTTCGCGCGTCGCGGCCGGGTCGGTCGTCCTTGCGAGCGTGCCGCCCAAGAAGACGGTGGCCGGGGTGCCGGCGCGGATCGTCGGGGAAGCCGGCTGCGCCGAGCCCGCCCGTACGATGGATCAGATCATCGCCCAGAAATCCGTCGACCGCGGCGGCCGGGAGATCTAAACAAGCTCTGCAAGACACCGGAGCCTTGGGGGCAAGCCCCGCGATGGCCGCGCCGAAGAGCCGGTCGTTCTCGGGAGCGGGTGTCGGCGCAGGTGATGGCGGAGAGCGGTTTTGGACAAAAGCGAATTGCACAAGCTGCAGGCTTACCTGCGGCGGACCTTCGGCAACGATATCGTGAAGGTCGTGCCTCATTCGGCCGATGCGGAACTCGCGGACGTGATGCTGGGGGAGCGGCGCGTCGCGCAGATCAGCGTCGATGACGAGGATGGCGACCGTTCGTTCTCCTTGGCCATGAAGATACCGGTCGAGCGGCCGAACCTTGAATCATACCTGCGGCTGTTGTTTGACAATCAGGCCCTGAAGATCGTGCCGCGCGCCAAGAAGACGGATTCGGTGGAACTGAATTGCGGCCCCGACTTCCTGGGTGTCGTGTCGGCCGACGATCCCAAGGGTAAGTCGTTCACACTTCAGATGGCGATCCTGGATTTCGACCTCGAAGATGTCTGACCGCCTCACAGGACCAGATCCTCGCTGAAGATCCCGGTGGCAATGGGGCGAGCGAACTCGACCGCGATGCCGTTGCCGAAGACGCGGACCACATGGGCGCTGGTCCGCCCCAGGGTCACCATGGTGCCGATCGGCGGGCGCAGTTCCGTGATCATGGCCGCGCCCGACAGCGAGATGTCGATCAGCTTGACGGCGACTTCCCGCCTGTCGGGGAGGATCAGCGTCGATCGCGGATGCCGCGGTACGATGCGCTCGTGCCGCCGGTCCTCCGGCATGCCCAGGGCTTGTCGATTGGCGAGCCATGTCAGCTGGTCGGCGAGCTTTTCCCGCTTCAGCAGAGGCACGCTGATCTGAAGGGCGAACCCATGTTCGAAATGGCGCGCGATGGTGCCTTCGACACGACCGAGCTGGTCCAGGTAGCAGATGACCCGCTCCTTGAGGCAGCCCGGCACAGGTGCCACCAGCGCCACCCCGCCAGGCGACATGTTGAGGGTCTGGCACGGGTATTCCTGCCGGTTCGGCAGCATGTAGCGGCCCAGGACAGCCAGCTTCACGCGCTGATGACGTCGGCGTTCTTGCGGTTTGGATTCGACCCTCAGGAGCGATGTGGCGTGCACGGTGCTGATCTTTCCGCGGGTGTTGGCAATCGCCAATCTCCGTGAGTTTTGCACCGATCAGGTTAAGGGCGCCTAAAGTCGACCGGCGGGATCGGCTGAACGCGGCTTCTTCAATACCCTATCGCCCGCCCTCGTAGACCATGAAGCGTCCGTGTCTGATTGGCGGAGACGGGAGGCCAGGCATCGTGGCCGGCAGGCCCCGTGGGCTCGAGCTTGTCGGCGACGACACGCTGCGGAAGGTCGTCAGCGTCAGTTCGCCCAACGGGTGCGTTCCGAGCCAAGGCGGCGGCTCCCGGGGAACGATCGAGCCGAGGAGTCTCGTATGCGTCTTGCCGTGGTGGCGAAGCGGCAGCAGCAGCATCTCGACC
>CAXSEU010000092.1:4116-10592 GCA_964236485.1 uncultured Lichenihabitans sp.
TTAGGTCTCATTCATGGACCGCCGCCTCGGAGACGTGGCGCTTCCTGGGCCTGGGCTTTATCCGCAACCTCAGCCCGAAGCCCTCGACCGGCCAGCAGCATCTCGACCTCGGTCGAGCCCCGGGCCCGGGAGGCGCAGCGGGCCCCAGCCACGACCGGGACCTGATCGTCCATGACGAGGTCCGTGATGTCGCGTATGGCGTCATGATCCTCGCTGCGCCACAGTGACGCCAGGGAGCGGCCTTTCAGCGTGCCGCTCCAGAGCGCGTCGAGACGCGTTCCGGAGAGCCGGATGATGGGCTCGCGCGGTTCCGACCGGCTCGCCCGGCCGATTTCCAGAAGAACCGTATCGGCGAGGATCGCCCGGATGGCGGCCGGGTCGATGGCGCTCCGCTCCGGGGCCGATCTCGCGCCGCGCAGGTGGTTCCAATAGGCATGGAGTTCCTGAGAAACCAGGTGTTTCATTTTCAAGCCTCGCCGATCGTCTCATGGGACGGCGGTGGCCGATTCCGGGAAAGAGTTCCCGATCGACGCCGCGACGGCTTCGAGGCAGCACTCGACGTGCCATCGGGGTTAAGCCTAACGGGGTGCTCCGGTTGTCCTGCGACGCGGCGCGTGGGATAGAGGGGTGGCCCGACGCGTGTCCCGGGCGCTTCCGAGAAGGGCCTTCGCTCCCGGTCCGGTGGAAGGTCTTCAGGTACAGCCCGGCAGGCCGCTCCCCTGCCGGGCGCTGCCTCGAGCGGCTCGCTCCCTCGCCAGCTTGCATCGCCGATGCCGCGCGATCGGCATGGTTTAGCCGCTCCGAAGGTGGCATAGCAGCCCGCTGGACCTGGTACCCTCCGATGAGCGCCGCCTTTGCTTGATCCGACACGCCGCTTTCCGGAACCACCGCCCCGCCGCGAACGGATCTTCAACATCCCCCCTGCGGTCATGTTCACGCTCGGTACGCTCGTCCTCCTGCATGCGGTGCGGCTGGGCCTCCCCGACGATTGGGACAACCGGATCCTGCTACGGCTGGCCTTCGTGCCCGGCAGCTTCACCTACGCGTTCGATCCCGCCGCGGTTCTGGACGGGATCAGGAAGCTCCTTGACGCCGGCGATGCCGGTCTGCGCCAGGCGCAGCTTGGCCGATACATCCTCACCAGTGCAGGCCTCGAACCCTGGACGGTTCTGACCTATGGTCTGCTCCACGCCGACTGGGCCCACGTCGGGCTGAACAGCCTGTGGCTCCTGGCCTTCGGCTCCCCCGTGGCGCGGCGGCTCGGCACCCGGCGCTTTTCGATCTTCCTGGCCTTGGCCACCGTGGCGGGCGCCGCGGCTCATTACGCCGCCCACCCGGTGGCGCTGGTGCCGGTCATCGGCGCCTCCGCGGCCGTCTCGGGCTGCATGGGTGCGGCGCTGCGCTTCATGTTCCAGCCGCAGGTGCCGCTTTCCGCCATCATCAGCCTTGACGGCCGTGAAGGTGACGCGGTCCACCAGCCGCTGCAGCCGCTCGTCGGCCTGGTCAGGGACAGGCGGGCGACGGCTTTCCTCATCGTCTGGTTCGCCACCAAAATGCTCTTCGGCTTCGGCATCGTGGCGCTCGGCACGGCCGACACCGCGGTCGCCTGGCAGGCGCATATCGGCGGCTTCCTGTTCGGCCTGCTGGCGCTTCCGCTCTTCGATCGCCGAGCCGTGCGTCCGGTGCCGGAAGGCCAGCCGCCATCCGGTGATCCCCGGGGGGCCGATCATGGCGGACCCGCCTTGCCGCCGTGACACCTTGCGGGGCCGCCTGGACGGGATCATTGTGGGCCCAATCGATCGAGGCGGACATCGACGCGCCTCGACAAGAGGGAGACGACCATGACGCTTTCGCGTATCCTCTCCGGCAAGGGCCGAGACACCGTGACCATGGCACCGCATCGGACGTTGCGGGAGATCGTGCGGATGCTCGGCGACAAGGGCATCGGTGCGGTCGTGATCACGGGGGCCGATGGCGACGTGCTCGGCATATTTTCCGAGCGTGACCTCGTTCGCGCGCTGGGGCGGCATGGGCCCGAGGTGCTGGACGACGCCGTATCCAAGCATATGACGACGCGGGTGTTCACCGCCACGGAAGACCTCACCGTGAACGAAGCCATGCAGCGCATGACCGACGGCCGGTTCCGTCACATTCCGATCGTCGAACACGGCAGGTTGACCGGGCTCGTTTCGATCGGCGACGTGGTCAAATTCCGCATCGCCGAGATCGAGCAGGAACGGCAGGACATGCTGGAATATATCGGTACCGCGTGGCTAGCCTTTTGAGGTGGCGTATGTCGGCAACAGCATGACATACGCTAGACTTCGAAGAGGCGGCGCCGGTCCTTGCCCGCGTCGAGGTCCAGCTTGCGGTAGAAGCAGGAGCGGCGGCCGGCATGGCAGGCTCCGCCGTCGCCGCCTACCGCGACGGTGAGCAGCAGCGTATCCTGGTCGCAATCCACCCTCAGCTCGACGAGGGTCTGCACCTGGCCCGAGGTGTCGCCCTTGCGCCAGAGGGCTTTGCGCGAGCGCGACCAGTAATGCACCGTCCTCGTCTCCAAGGTGAGCGACAGCGCCTCGGCGTTCATATGAGCCACCATGAGGAGCGTCCCATCGACATCGGCCGTCACGCAGGTGATCAGTCCTGCCGCGTCGAAGCGAGGGGTGAAAAGGCAGCTTTCCTCGATCGACCCGGCGGCCTGTGCGGAACCCATGCTCTTCTCCCAGCGGCATCGGCGGCCTATATACGATGGTGTGACGGCCAAGCGCCATGCGGCGCCGTTGACGGGGCATCGATGCTCAGCGACATCTACAACGAACGCATCCTCGAACTCGCCGGCAACATCCCGAGGATAGGCCGGCTGGCCGAACCGGACGCGACTGCCTCGGCGCATTCGAGATTATGCGGATCGACAGTGACGGTCGATCTTGCGCTCGCGGACGGCGTCGTGACGGATTTCGCGCATGAGGTCAGGGCCTGCGCCCTCGGGCAGGCGTCCTCCTCCATCATGGCAAGTCATGTGGTCGGCGCGCGGGCCGAGGATCTGCGCCGCTTGCGGGACACGATGCGCCGAATGCTGAAGGAGAACGGATCGCCGCCCGCGGGCGAGTGGAAGGATTGCGCGGTTCTCGAGCCGATCCGCGAGTACAAGGCGCGGCACGCCTCGACCCTGTTGACCTTCGACGCGGTGGTGGATGCCATCGAGCAGATCGAACGCCGCGTGCCTCCCGAGCCGGCGTCGGCTGCGGCGAGTTCATGAGGCCGTCGGCGGTTCCATGATTCGCTTGTCGGCGCATATGCTCATCCGGGCCTACCAACTGAGTCTCTCGGGGTTCATGGGCCGGCAGTGCCGCTATCTGCCGACGTGCTCCGATTACATGGACGAAGCCATCGGACGGCATGGGCTTTGGGCCGGGGGATGGACCGGGACAGCCCGGCTCTGCCGATGCCACCCTTGGGGTGGTTCGGGCTTCGACCCGGTTCGCGACATACCCGCTGGCGCCCGATGGTATCGACCATGGCGTTATGGTGTGTGGCGGTCGCTCGCCGGTCAGGACCGTGCCAGCAATTCCGCTGCAAGCCCGTAGACGCGCCGCCTGGCCGCTGGGGGCAGATCCTTGAGCACCGACAGATAGGTCCGGCCGAGCTCGCACAATCGCGCGTCCGGCAGAGGGGGATCGATGGGCTTGCCATCGAGGAGAAGCCCGATTTCTTCGGCGGTCAGCTTCTTTGCGGCCAGTCCGCTGGCCACGAGGTCGAGGTCTTCGGTGCTGGGCGCTCCCGGGTCGAGGTGCTTGCGGTGCCCATCCTCGATGACGGCGAGCTGCTTCATCGCCATCTCGGCCACGAGATCGCGATGCGCCAGGGAAAATCCCTCGATGGCCGGGTCTGTCGTCCCGTAAAGAAAGTCCGCGCAGGTTCGGGGGTCCGCGGTGGCGAGCACGTCGAGCATCGAGAGGCGGGCTTCGAAGTAGTTCGCCAGAGCCGGCTCATCGGCATTGGCGGCCAGGATCCCGTCGGTTTGCTGCAAGTCGCGGAGCGCCTCCCAGAGCAGGGCCCCGGAGGATGGCGCGGTGCCGCCCGAGGCCAGCGCCTGTGCCGCATGATCGACGAGGTTTCCGTAAAGATGAGGGAAGCTGGCCGCCAGGGCTTTGTAGAAGGCGGCAAATTGCGGCACATCGTCGAGCCGCTGAACGATTTGCGTCCGCGCCGCCGACAATGCTTGGTCGGGTGGGGACGTCGTCTCGTTCGATAGAGGGACGTGGGGCGCGCTCGCCTGGCTGGCCGATGGTGCAGCCGGCGTTGTGCCGGGCCGCGGCGGTCCGGCCGAACGCCAGCCGATTACGGCCGCGATCAGCACCGCCAAACCCAAAAACCAGTAACGCAGGATCGTCATGGGCGTGGAACAAACCTCTTGGGCCACACCATAGTCGACGCGAGCGGAACGGCAAAGCCAGAGCTCTTGGCTCCGTCATCAGGCAGTCACGCGGCGCGGCTAGCCGAGGGGCCTATGCTCACGACGCGAGGCGATCCGTTGAACTTCTTCGAGAAAACATTGTCGGCCGGCGTCGTGTCGGCGGCCTCTCTCCTCGGCCTGCCGCAGAGCGGCGCCATGGCCGCTCCCTATCAGCATGTGCTCGTCATCAGCATCGACGGCATGCACGCGCTCGATCTTTCGAACTACGCCTCCGGGCATCCCGGCAGCACGCTGGCTTCGCTCTTGCGGACTGGCTTGTTCTATCCGAACGCCTCGACGACCACCCCATCCGATTCGTTCCCCGGGCTTGCGGCGCTGGTGACCGGTGGCTCGCCCAAGGCGACGGGCGTGTTCTACGACGACAGTTTCGACAGGACCTACTTCGCGCCGGGTTCGAATTGCACGGGCGAGCCCGGCACGGAAGTGGCGTTCGCCGAAAGCATCGACGTCGACCCCGATCGCCTCGACGCTGGCGGAACGGTGGGGGATTACAAAACGCAGATCGATCCGGCCAAGCTTCCCATGAGGCTCGTTGGGGGCAAGTGTACGGCGGTCTATCCGCACGACTTCGTCCGGGTGAACAACGTCTTCGAGATCGTCAGGAAACACGGCGGGCGTACAGCCTGGTCGGACAAGCATCCAGCCTATGAGTGGCTGAACGGTCCCTCCGGGGAAGGGCTGGACGATCTTTACGCGCTGGAGCAGGACAGCCGCATCCCTGGCACGAAAGTGAAGACGACCGGCAGCTTCAAGGCCGAACGCGAGTTCGACGAGGCGCGGTTGAAGGCTCTCCTCAACGAGATCGGCGGGATGGACAGCACCGGTGGCCATGCGGCGCCCGTGCCGGCACTGTTCGGCATGAACATGCAGGCGGTCAGTGTCGGACAGAAGCTGCCGAAAGCCGGCCCGGGCGACGCCCCGGATCTTGTCGGCGGTTACCTCGATGCGTCCGGCAAGCCCAACAACGGTCTGGCGGCGCAGCTCGACTACGTCGACGCGGCGCTTGGGCAGATCGTCTCCGCACTTCGCGCCAAGCACCTCGACGAGAGCACCTTGTTGATCGTTGCGTCGAAGCACGGCCAGTCGCCTATCGATCCGGCGACCTTCCAGGCCATCGACGATGACCCCTATACCAAGACGCCCGGCTATGCCTTCCATATCGCCGACGACGCGGCGCTGATCTGGCTGGGGCCCAAGGACCGCGAGAAGAATCTGGCTGCTGCCCAGGGTTTTCTGGAGAAATCAAGCAAGGCCCTGGGAATCGGCCAGATCCTCACCCCGAACGCCATGGCGATGTTCTACAACGATCCTGCCCGCGACAGCCGCACGCCCGACTTCATGGTCGGCGTCAATCCGGGGGTCGTCTACACCTCGGGAAGCAAGATCGCCGAGCACGGGGGCTTCAACCTCAACGACCGCAGTGTGGCCCTGCTGGTGAGTGCTCCGGGCCTGAAACCCGACACCTTGAGCGCGACGGTGCAGACGACGCAGGTCGCCCCGACGGTCCTGCGGGCGCTTGGCTACGAGCCAGCCGAGCTTCAGGCTGTCGGAATCGAGGGAACACAACCCTTGCCGGGCCTGCCCTTCTGAGACTTTGCCCCATCATGGCAAGGCGTAGCGCACCTGCAGGCCGGGCGGACCATCGGCGAGGACGCTGCCGCTGTCGACGAGGTCGATCAGATGCGCCAGCACGGACTGCGCCGCCGCGGCGCGAAGGCTTGGCGCGAGATCCTGATAGGTGTGAGCCACGATGGTCGAGACCGTGGTGTCGCCGGCGGCGAGGCATCGGAGGATGGCCGCCTCGCGCCACTGCCGGTGCACCAGCAAGGCGTTGACAAAGCTTTTCGGGTTGCGCACCGGGCCGCCGTGACCAGGCCAGTAGATCTCGTCGTGACGAGGCAGAAGTTTTCGCAGGGACTGCATGTAGGCGCGCATGGAACCGTCCGGCGGCACCACCACCGTCGTCGACCAGGCCATGACATGGTCGCCGGAAAAGAGG
>CAXSEU010000093.1:0-1530 GCA_964236485.1 uncultured Lichenihabitans sp.
GCCCTCGCGCGTCGTCTCGTCTGGTTCGAGGAACCGGCCGAGGCCTTGTCGAACACGTTTCGCTTCGTGGCCTACGCGGCCGCACGTGCCACCCATGAAGATATGAAGCTGTTGCGGTCGTTCATCGGCGACGATGATTTCCGCGAAGCCCTGGATCACGCGCCACCGGGGGTCATCGATCCACGCTCATGGGCCTATTGGAATTCCAAGCTCGGGCGCTACCCGGCCCCACCGATGCCTCGACGGCGGTTCGGTTGACGTCGAGGCCGGCGATCAGTGCGGTCGCAGCATCGCGGCTGTCGCCTCGGCGCCGCCGAGCGCGAGCCGTGGCCAGGCATCGGGCGGGCTCGAGGCCCGCCCGATCGCGGCGGCCAGCGAGAGTGGATCGAGGTCGTCCTCGGGGAGCATCACGGCCCACCCGCGCGCATGGAAAAGCGCGGCCCGCTGGCTCTGCTCGGTCTCGCCGTCGCGCGCGAACGGTACAAGCACGGCGGGGCAGCGCGCGGCCGCGAGATCGGCGAGCGTATTGTAGCCGGCCTGCGAGACCGAAACCCGCGCGCGCGCCAGAACGGCCGGCAGGTCGGGCTCGAAAGCCTTGATGGTCACGCCTTCCGGGGGACGCGAAGGCAGCTCTTCGCGCAGGTTCGGCCCCGTCAGCAGCAGCCATCGCGCCTCCGCGAAGGCGCTCAGCGGCCGCGCGTCCAGCGCGGCCCGCAACAGGTCGGCCCCCACGGCCCCGCCGCCCACCGACACCACGATGTCGTAGCTGTCTCCGCTACGCTCCAGGCTCGACCGATGAGGCCCGACCATCCCGGTGTAGCGGATCTTGTCCTCGATCTCCTCGGCGGCGGAAAACGATGCGGAGAGCGGAAAGAGATCGGGATCGCCATGGACCAGTACGAGATCGAAGAAGCGGCGAACCAGGTCCACCGTCTCGCTCTGGCGCTCCTGCCGCGCCGCCTGCAGGATGTCGCGGACCGAACAGGCAGTCAGCGGCCGCTGGGGGGCCGCGGCGGCATGCTCCAGCAAGGGAATGAGTTCGAACCGCATCTGGCGGCGGCCGAACGGGAAGGCCTCGATCAGCAACACATCCGGCCCGAACCGGTCGAAGGCCTCGATCAGCCCGTCGCGCCGCGAAGCCTTGTCGGCCTCGCCGAAGGGTGTTCCATCGGGGTGGACCAGAGATGAGAAACCCGCCGTCCCTGCCCGTACCGGCGGGAGGCGCAGCGTCACGACGTCGGGCGTCACGATGCCGGGCGGCAGTTCGCCGCCGACGATGAGCAGGACGTCTGCGTCCCGCGCGAGCGCCTGGGCGATCCGCCCGGCCCGCACCAGATGGCCGATGCCGAGGAGGTGCTGCACGTAGAACAGGATCTTCCGTCGCGGCATCTCTATTCCGCTGCGTCCCGCAAGGGCGCGCCTTCCGGCACGGAGTCGCCAGAGCGGAGCAGGGAGGCCAAGGTCGCGACCCCGGCGGCGCCAGTGGCCGCCGTGGCCCAGGACCGTCCGCTCGAGCGATCTCCAGGCTGA
>CAXSEU010000093.1:1540-10449 GCA_964236485.1 uncultured Lichenihabitans sp.
CGACGATGCCCGAATTTTTGTGACTCATGCTTACGGCGCCATCGAAGAGGCGGCGGACCCGGGCTTCGCCGGCCCTGCCGAAGCGCCGGCGCAATTCGGGTTCTCGGGCGAGCGTCAGAAGGGCGCGGCTCAGAGCCGCCGGGTCCTCGGGCGCGACGAGAAGGCCGTTGACGCCGCTATCGATCAGTTCGGGAACGCCCCCGACCGTGGTGGAGACGCAGGAGAGCCCCTGGCTCTGCGCCTCGACCAAGACGTTCGGCAGGCCGTCACGGTCGCCATCCGCCGCGACCCGGCACGGCAGCACGAAAATGTCGGACCGGCGGTAATGATCGAGCACGGCGGTCTGATCCTGCGCCCCCAGCCAGTCGACTCGCTCCGCGAGCTGCAAGGCCTCGGCAAGGGCGCGCAGCGGCTGCGCCGCCGGGCCACCCCCGATGTGGGTCAGCCGCCATGCGAGGCCGCGAGGCAGGAGCGCGAGCCCGCGCAGCAATGTGTCGAACCCCTTCTTTTCCACAGCGCGGCCGACCGCGAGGAACCGCACCGGATCCCTGCCGTCGGCGCCGTCGCGGCTCGACCCGAAGCTTGGCAGCGGCACGAAGCGATCGAGCTTCAGGCCGTGGCGGACGAGATGTACGGGTTTTCCGGTGGGACTCAGCGCCCGCAGCCGGTCGCGCCCCGTGTCCGTGCAGGTGACGATCCAGCGGGCCGCCTCGAGCTTGACCGCGAGGTCCCAAGCCGGCGATGTCCAGATGTCCTTGGCATGCGCCGAGACGGACCAGGGCAGGCCGGTCAAAAGGGCCGCGTAGCGCACGACGCTTGCCGGCGTATGGATGAAATGGGCATGAAGGTGCCGGACGCCGGCCGGGAGTTCCCCCGCCAGCACCAGCGCCTGTCCGAACCGCCGGACGCGATTGCGCGAGAAATCCCGCCGCAGGTCGGCCGCGAAGGCGCCTGCGGCTGCCCGGAAGCCTGGCGCCTTGCTGGCCCGCCACAAGGCCCGTGCCACACGCAGCGGCGCGTGGTGGAGATATTCCGGCAGATAGGAGACCGGGGCGACGATCTCGCGATGCACCGGGTGGACGCGATCGTCGGTCGGGCGGCGCAGCGCCACGATCCTGAGGTCGAAGCCGGCTCTCTCCAGACCGAGGATCTCCTCGGCGATGAAGGTTTCGGAGAGTCGCGGATAGCCCTTCAGCACGAAGACGACAGGTCGGTTCACGCGTCCGCCCTGCCGCCGGTCAGCAGCGTCAGCGAGGGACCTTCCCGGGCCACCACATAGCTGTGCACGAGGTCGCCGATCTGGTCCAGCCCGTCGAGGGGGCGGCCGTATGGCGTCTGCGAGGGTTTCAGGCGCCCGGGCAGGCGGCGCAGGGCATCGGCCAGCTTCCTCGGGTCCTCCGCGTCGCTCGGCAGGATGACATCCACAAGCCCCAGCGCCGCAGCCCTCTGGGCGCGGATCATCTGTTCCTCGCGGGGGGATACGCGCGGGATGATCAGCGCCCGCTTGTCGAGCGACAGGATCTCGCAGAACGTGTTGTAGCCCCCCATGCTGACGACGCCCGCCGCCGATGCCATCAAGGTTTCGGGCCGGTTGTCGAAGTCGAGGATGTGCAGCGCCGGATGGCCGGCCGCCCGGGCGCGGATCTCGTCGCGCTCCTCGGCCCGCATGAAAGGCCCGAGCATCATCACCAGCGGCCAGGTGAGGCCGGGGTCGCAATCATGCGCCGCGATGACCTGGCGCATGAGTTGAACCCCGTCTCCGCCGCCCCCCACCGTGACCAGCAGCGCGTGGGGGGGCAGCGACACCGTCTGCTGGCTCGGCAGGATCGGCACCTCGCGCCGCAGGAAACCCGTCCAGGTCAGGCGCGAGCGCAAGGCCGGCGGCACGTCGAGTCCCAACAGGGGATCGTAGAAATCCTCGGGTCCGTAGATCCACACCGCGTCGTAGAAGCTCTCGAGCTTGCGCAGCATGTCGACGCGGCCCCATTCGTCATCGAGCAGCTGCGGCGAATCCATGACGTCCCTGAGCCCCAGCACGAGCATCGTCCCGCGCAGCTTCAGCGACGTCAGCGTCGGCTCGAGCTCACCGCGAAGGCCCAGCGGCTCCTTGTCGACGATGAAGAGGTCCGGATCGAAGGATTCGGCCGTGCTCTGGATGATCGAGCGGCGCAGACTCAGCGTCTCGTGCAGGTCGGTGTGCCGGGACAGCGGCGTGTACTCGCCGTTGTAGAGCTTGATGATGCTCGGGACCTTGAGGAAATCGACCCGGGTGCGAAACTCGAACGCGCCGGCGATCGAGGACCCGGATATGATCAGGACATGCAAGCCCTTGAAGCGCTCCACGAGGGCATGCGCGATGGCGCGGCAGCGGCGCAGGTGGCCGAGGCCGAACGTGTCATGGCTGTACATGAGGATGCGCGCGTGGCGGAAGCGGTCGGCAGGCTGATGCATCGCTTTTCCATCACCCGCTGAAGATCCGGTCCCTGCCGCGATCCTGGTCCTCGACCCTCGATTGATAGCGTCGTCGACACCCGCTGGCTAGGCCACGTAAGATGATGCCTCCGAGCGCCTCGGAACAGGGAGCGAGCCGGAGGCTCCGACATGCAGGGCATGTTGGCTCGCCAGCGGGGATCCGATTCATCTCCGGGACAGGGCCTTGATCGATCCACGGCGACCCTTTCCCAGCAACCGATGTGCAATCTCAGCCCAGGAGCGCACCAGTGAGTGAAGGCGTTACAAGCTCGGACCGGCTCCCCCCCATCGACGACCACAAGGTTTGCACCCGCGCCTGGTTCGAGACGCTGCAGGGCCGGTTGATCGAGGCTTTCGAGGCGCTGGAGGATGCGGGGCCGGCGGGCCCCGGCGCCCCTGGCGATGCCGGACGGTTCATTCGCAAACCCTGGACGCGGACCGATCACACCGGCGTTCCGGGCGGGGGCGGCACGATGGCCATGCTGCACGGGCGGGTCTTCGAGAAGGCCGGCATCCATGCCTCGACGGTCCACGGCAGCTTCGCCCCGGAATTCGCCAGGCAGATGCCCGGGGCCGACGTCGATCCGCGCTTCTGGGCCTCTGGCATCTCGCTGATCGCCCATCCCTGGAACCCCCACGTGCCGGCCGTGCACATGAACACGCGCTTCGTCGTGACGAGCCGAAGCTGGTTCGGGGGCGGGGCCGATCTCACCCCCGTCCTCGACCGGCGCCGCACCCGGGAGGACCCCGATACGCGGGCCTTTCACGCCGCGCTCGAGGCGGCCTGCGGCGCGCATTCCGGCGTGGCCGACTACCCGAAGCTGAAGGCGTGGTGCGACGACTATTTCCACCTCAAGCACCGCGACGAGCCGCGCGGCGTCGGCGGCATCTTCTACGACTATCTGGATGGTGAGTTCGAGGCGAGCTTCGCCTTTACGCGCGCCGTCGGCGAAGCCTTCCTGGGGGTCTATCCGGTGCTGGCGTCGCGCAATCTCGCGACGCCCGCGACCGAAGCCGATCGCCGCGAGCAACTGATCCGGCGTGGCCGCTACGTCGAGTTCAACCTGCTCTACGATCGCGGCACGATCTTCGGGCTGAAGACGGGCGGCAATGTGGAGTCCATCCTCTCCTCCCTGCCGCCCGTCGTGCTCTGGCCGTGACCTTTCGGATGTCGGCTTGCGTTCGGGCTTCGGCGCTGAGGCTCCAGGGCGACTGCGGGCCGGGCATCGCCCTATGGGTCGGCTTTGCGCAGCAGCACGAGGGGAAGCAGGGCGAGGTAGATCGCCGCAAGGCCGAGGGAGAAGCCGTCCGGGCCGCCCCGATCGATCGCGAGGCCCACCGCGGGCGGCCCCGTCATGCCGCCGATCCCCCACAGGACCGCGAAGGCCGAGTTCCCGGCCAGCAGCATGGTGCCCCGGAAGCGGGAGCCGAGTTCGACGATGGCCAGCGTGTAGACCCCGTATGAGGAAGGTCCCCAGACGAAGAGCAGGGCACAGAGCAGCCAGGGAGAAGCCACCGTGAACGGGAGCAGCAGGGCTCCCGCGGTGGTGGCGGCGCAGAGAAACCCCATGGTGCCGCGCCGGGACCAGCGGTCCGCCAGCCAGCCGATGGGAATCTGGAACAGGATGTTGCCGGCCGCCCACACCGTCATGGCCACGGCGATCTCCCGCTCGGCGAGGCCCTTCGCGGCGCCATAGACGGGAAACAGCGAGAGCAGCGCCTGGTCGAAGGCCGCGACGAGGCCCACGATGGCGAGCAGGGCTGGCGCGAGCGGCAGGAAGCTCAGGATCGAGCCTCCCTGGTCCTGCCCCATGTCCGGCAGGCGCCTGAAGACGGGCATCAGAAGCACGGCGGCGGCCGAGACGATCCCGATGCCGGCCAGGAAGGGTGGCCAGCCCTCGGACCCCGTCCCGATCAGCACGAAGGGGCCGGCCGCGAACCCCAGGGACAGCGAGGTGGCGAAGATCCCCATCAAACGGCCGCGCGTTTCGGCAGAGCCCATGATGTTGATCCAGGTCTCGCTGGTCACGTAGAGGCCGCTGATCCCGAAGCCCAGCAGCAATCTCGCCGGGAACCAGAACCAGACGTTCTGCACGAGGCCCATCAGCCACAGCAGGATCACGAGGCCGATGGCGCAGGACAGCGCCACGCCGGCGGAACCGAGCCGCCGCGTCGCAGCCGGCAGGAGCGGCGCGAAGGCGATCATGCCGATCGGCGTCGCGGCGCTGCTGAGGCCGATCAGCGCCGAGTCGATGCCCTGCCGTTCCAGGATCAGGGAGAACAGCGGGTAACAAAGGCCCTGGCTGAGGCCGAAGATGCCCATGAGCAGGATGACGACCGCGACAGACAAGCCGCCGCCGGTGGTCACGCTGTCGCGGCCTGGCCGGCTTGCGCTATGCTGGTCGATGGCGAACTCCCCGGCCACACGCCGGATCGTGTCGTGCCTACGGCGGGTTAACATTCATGGGCCAGGCTTGCGAGATCGGAACGGGCGGTCGTCATGAGCATGCGGCAAGGGTTTCAGGTCCTGGTTCGCGCCGTGGCGCTCTGTTCGGCCTTCACGGCGCAGGCCGAGGCCGCCGAAATCGCCCCACGGGGCTTCGCGGCCCCGGTCTACGACGGGGTCGTGCCCGGTCCATCGGGCGATCCCCTGACGAACTATCGCTTTCGCGGCGGGCAGGACTGGCCCGCCATCCGGCTGTCCGCTCCGGTGCCGCTCGATTGGAGCCACGCGGGGGCCCTGGCGCTTCCGGTGGAGAATCCCGCCGACATCCCGTTCGAGCTGCTGCTGAGGATCGATGACCGCGCCGATGCCAACGGCGACGACCGTTCCCTCACCGGCACCATCGACATTCCGCCCCATGCGCGTGGCACCGTGCTTCTTCCCCTCGATGCGGCGCCGCTCGGCATGGTGGCGCGTCCGCCGAGCCGGACCTCGTCGGCGTCGGGCGATTTGCTGGTGCGACAGGTGCGCGGCGCGCTCGACCTCGCCCATGTCGTGGCGCTGCATGTCTCGGGGGTGCGAATGGACACGGACCAGTGGCTTCTTCTGGGCCCCATCGGCTTTCGCGCCTGGGAGCCGACGCCGCGGGGCCCGATCGTCGATGCCTTCGGGCAGGCGATCGAGGGGCAGTGGCCCGAGAAAATTTCCAGCGGCGCCGAACTGAAGGTCCTGTTGCGTCAGGCCGAAGCGCAGACCCGGGCGCTGGCGCGGACCCTTCCGGCAACAACGGATCGCTACGACGACGTCGACCCCGGAACCCGGCTGGCCGCCACGAGCTTTTTCCGAATAAAACAAACGAACGGCCGCTGGACCCTGGTGACGCCGGCTGGGCATCGCTTCTTCTCGCTCGGGGTCGATTCGGTTGCGCCGTCCATGCCGACCCGGGTGGAGGGTCGACGCGGACTCTTCGCCTGGTTGCCGCGCGAGGGCGATCCCCTGTTCCAATACGGCGTGCCGGCTGCCGGCGAAGGCGAGCTCGCGGCCTTCGATTTCGGCGAAGCGAACCTCGACCGGAGTCTTGGTCCGGGGTGGCGGCAACCCTGGACCGCGCAGGCGATCCGGCGCTTGAAGGCGTGGGGCTTCAACACGCTCGGCAACTGGAGCGCCGCCGACGTGACGGACGCGGGGTCCCTGCCGCATGTCGAGTTCTACGATGTCGAGGGCGACTCGGCCAAAGTCGCCATGCCGGGCGGACGCGCGCTGTCCGACCCCTTCGATCCGCGTTTCGCGGCCGTCGCCGATGAGGTGGCGGCGACCATGACGGCGGCGCACCGCGCCGATCCCTGGCTGCTCGGATATTTCTCGGGCAACGAACTGCCGTGGGGCTCGGAGCAACGGCCGGAGCAGGGCATCATGGCGCAGGTTTTCGCGCTTGGGTCCGATAGCCCCGCCAGACGGGCGATGATCGAGGGCCTGCGACGCCGCTACGGCACCTCGGCCGCTTTCGCCTCGGCCTGGGGCACCGGGCCGGTGGAAAGCTGGGAGGCGTTCTCCACGACATCGCCGCCGTGGCCGGCGCGCCTGACGCCCGAAGCCCGCCGCGACATCGCCGATTTCCAGAAGCTTTTCGCCACCCTCTACTTCCGCACGGCCGCAGAGGCCATCCGCCGGCACGATCCGCATCACCTCTACCTCGGCACACGGTTCGCCGACGCGCCGCCGGAGGTCGTCGAGGCCTGCGCGCGATTCTGCGACGTGATGAGCTTCAACGTCTATGGCCGCGTTCCGGGCGAGCGTGCGGCCGCCTGGAGCCGCTTCGATCGCCCGGTGCTGATCGGCGAATTCCATTTCGGCTCGACCGATCGCGGCTCCTTCTGGGGCGGAATGGTGGATGTCGGCCATGAGGCGGAACGCGGCCCGGCCTATGCGGCCTACCTCGCGGCTGCCGTCGAAGACCCGGATATCGTCGGCTGCCACTGGTACCAATATGCCGACGAGCCACTGACCGGCCGCCCCTACGACGGGGAGAACGGGCATATCGGCCTCGTCGCCGTGACCGGCGTCCCCTACGCGGGTTTTGTCGCCGACGTTGCGGCTGCCAACGCGAAGGCCACCGCGCGCTTCGTCGCCCAGGCGAAACCGGATCTCAGGGGCAGCCAGTGAAGCCGAAGCACGGCCGATGAGGCCTTCGAACCGCTACTTGCCTTTCAGCCCCTTGTCGAAGATCTTGCCGCAAGAGGGGCTCAATTGAGCCCGGTTCTTGGTCATGCAGGCCGTGACCTTGGTCTCATCGGGGATGTCGTCGTTGCAGAGCCTTACCGCATCGTTGTAGCAGACGGCTTCGGCCTGCTCGCGGAGGGAGGGTTGCTTGGATAACGCCATGGCGGCCGAGGCCGACGCCAGCGTGACCAGGATCGCTCCCACAAGACTTTTCGAAATCGTCATCAAACCTCCCGCCGATCGCGCTTCGTCCGTCGACCGTATCTCGGTCGAGGTTACCTCCGCGCCGTGGCGGCGCGCAAGCCGGACAGGGGTGGCGGGTCGGATTACGCCGTGCTGTGTCATCTTGGCCATGGCCTGACGCGGCCCGCCGCCACTCCGCATGAACCGGCGCGGCGCGCAGGCCTTTTTTGGAGCTGGCGTATGTCAGCACCTGCATGACATACGCTAAGCGGGATCCCGCGGGCTGCCCCGCAGGATCCCGCTTATCTTCAGGCAAGGTGCGGCAGGACTTTCGTGGGTGCACCCACGAAAGTCTGCTTAGGTCACGGCCCCAGGCTTGTGCTACCAGCACCGCCGACAGCCCGCATCGCGGGCGTCCGACCGTCAGGAGAACGACGATGGATTTCAAGAAGGGCGATATCGTGCAGCTGAAGTCGGGAGGGCCTGCGATGGTCGTCACGGGGCAGGCCGGCGACGGCGTGCAGGTGCTCTGGTATGGCGAAGTGGCCGACGAGATCAGGACCGCCACCGTGGCGGCCATCTGTCTCATCGAAGCCGAGATCGAGGAAGTCGACGAGGACAGTTTCGGCCGCCGCTGAAGCTGCTCGGACCGCGCGCGGTCGGAGGGCCTGGGCGCCGCCACGGTCGACGGACCGGCCGCTCACGCCTCCCTCGACCCGCGCCATGCGCTGGGGCGCTGCCGGGCGACGGAGCTCGTCGAAGCGGAAGGGCTCGCAATGGGGCTCCTGCCCGGGCTAAGAGACACCGCGCAGCCGCCTTTTCCGGACGCCAGGAACGAGAATGCCCCGACGTACCGACATCTCCACGATCATGATCATCGGAGCCGGACCGATCGTGATCGGCCAGGCCTGCGAGTTCGACTATTCGGGAACCCAAGCCTGCAAGGCGTTGCGCGAGGACGGCTACCGCATCGTCCTCGTCAATTCCAATCCTGCCACGATCATGACGGACCCCGACATGGCGGACCGGACCTACGTGGAGCCGATCACGCCCGAGGTGGTGGCCCAGATCATCGCGGCCGAACGCCGTGCGGTCGCGGGCGGCTTCGCCTTGCTGCCCACCATGGGCGGGCAGACGGCCCTCAATTGCGCGCTCGCCCTCGAGAAGATGGGCACGCTGGCCGAGCACGACGTCGAACTGATCGGCGCCAGCGCGGCGTCTATCGACAAGGCGGAAGATCGCGAACTGTTTCGCGACGCCATGACCAGGATCGGCCTCGAAACCGCCCGCTCGCACCACGTGGGGAGCCTGTCGGCCGCCCTCGCGGTGCTCGACGGGATCGGCCTGCCGGCCATCATCAGGCCCTCGTTCACCATGGGCGGCACCGGCGGGGGCATCGCCTACAACCGCGACGAGTTCATCGACATCGTCGAAAGCGGCCTCGACGCTTCTCCCACGACGCAGGTGCTGGTCGAGGAAAGCGTGCTCGGCTGGAAGGAGTACGAGATGGAGGTGGTCCGCGACCGCGCGGACAATTCCATCATCATCTGCTCGATCGAGAACATCGATCCCATGGGCGTGCATACCGGAG
>CAXSEU010000094.1:0-7329 GCA_964236485.1 uncultured Lichenihabitans sp.
ATGACAGATCGCGGTGAATATTGTCCTATTTCGGGATCGCGCGGATGGATCGGGGGGCCGGATCGAAGGCGGCGTGTTTCGGCAGCGGCGAGCGGCTCAAGGGCCTCTCGGGCGCCGCAGCATGGTGCAATGGGCGATGCCGTCCTCGTCGAAGCCGTCCGAGACGCGCCGGAAGCCGAGATTTCGGTAGAAGCCCTCCACCTCGACCTGCGCATCGATCCCGGTGACGGCGCCCGCGAAGCGGCGATCGATCCGCGCCAGCGCCTGGAGCATCATCCACCGGCCGAGGCCGACGCGCCGCGCCGCGCGGGCTGTGGCGACCCGGCCGATCCTCGCCTGCCGGCCATCCGGGCCGGGCTCGAACAGGCGGAGGCATCCGCAGAGCGGGCCGCCGGCCTCCAGCCAGACGAGGAGGTGGACCGCTCGGCAATCCTCGCCATCGATGTCCGGGTAGGCGCAGCGCTGTTCCACCACGAAGACGTCGTTGCGCAGGCGGAGCACCGCGTAAAGGTCGCGCGTGCCGAGCGCCTCGAACGCAAACCACGCGGCGCGACCGATGTTCGGCTCCGCTCGGTCGGGCAGGGGCGTGCTCAGTGGCCCTCGAAGCCCATCAAGGTGCGGACCGGCACGCCGAGGCCGCGGATCTTATCGGCGCCGCCGAGATCCGGCAGGTCGATGACGAAACAGGCGGCCGCCACGTCGGCGCCGATGCGCTTGAGCAACGCCACGGCTGCCGTGGCGGTGCCGCCCGTGGCGATGAGATCGTCGACCAGGATGACGCGCTCGCCCGGCACCACGGCGTCCTGGTGCATCTCCATCTCGTCGAGGCCATATTCAAGCGAATAGGCGATCGAGACGACCCTGTGAGGCAGCTTGCCTTTCTTGCGGATCAGCACGAAGCCGGCCGACAATTGATGCGCCACGGCGCCGCCGAGGATGAAGCCGCGCGCCTCGATCCCGGCCACCTTGTCGATCTTGGTGCCGGCCCAGGGCTGCACCAGTTCGTCGATGGCCCGGCGGAAGGCGCGCGCGTCGCCGAGCAGGGTCGTAATGTCGCGGAACATGATCCCCGGCTTGGGGTAGTCCGGAATGCTGCGGATCGAACGTTTCAGGTGGCTATCAGGGGTCATGCCGGCCTCGGGCTGTTTCGCCTACCTAGCCGGAGCACGCGCTTTTCGCCAATCCCGCCACTGGATCGCGGAGGCGCGCCGCGGCCTGCCCCGGCGCTCGACTGCGCAGCAAGATGTTGAGCACAGGCGGGCGAACGGCTAATCAATGGTGCGAGCTTTGCCGTTTCTGCGCGCTTCGGGCAGCTTCGCCACCGCCTGGGCGCAATTCTGGCGGAAGCGATGCACATTTCGGGGCCGGATCGCCGTGCACTATTCGATCTTGTTTATATTGGCGCAGGCGTTCAAGGGTTAGAAGGGCTGGACGCCGGTCTGGCGCGAGCCCGAACCCAAGCCCGCCTATGACATCGTCGTGATCGGCGGCGGCGGCCATGGACTCGCGACCGCCTACTATCTTGCCAAGAACCACGGCCTCACGGACGTGGCCGTGGTGGAAAAGGGCTGGATCGGATCGGGCAACGTCGGCCGCAACACCACGATCATCCGGTCCAACTACCGGGAGCACGGCAACATCCCCTTCTACGAGAAGTCGCTGCAGCTCTGGGAAGGGCTCGAGCAGGATATCAATTACAACGCCATGGTGAGCCAACGCGGCGTCTTGAACCTCTGTCACTCGGACGCGCAGCGGGACGCCTTCGCCCGGCGCGGCAATGCCATGCGGCTCAACGGCGTCGATTGTGAATTGCTGGACCGCGAGGGCGTGCGGGCCATCGTGCCGGATCTCGATTTCGACAACGCACGCTTCCCCATCACGGGCGGGCTTCTCCAGAAGCGCGGCGGCACCGTGCGGCACGACGCCGTCGCCTGGGGATACGCCCGCGCCGCCGACAAGCGCGGCGTCGACATCCTGCAGAACTGCGAGGTGACGGGCATCCGCACGACGGGTGGCCGGGTGACCGGCGTCGAGACCACGCGCGGCTTCATCGGCGCCAAGAAGGTCGGCCTCGCCTGCGCCGGCAATACGTCGCGGGTGGCCGCCATGGCCGGCCTGCGGCTGCCGATCGAGAGCCACGTGCTTCAGGCCTTCGTGTCCGAGGGGATCAAGCCGCTGGTGCCCGGCGTCGTCACCTTCGGGGGCGGGCATTTCTACATCAGCCAGTCCGACAAGGGCGGCCTCGTCTTCGGCGGTTCGCTCGACGGCTACAATTCCTACGCCCAGCGCGGCAACCTGCCGCTGGTGGAGGAGGTGATGGAGGAGGCGGTCTCGGTGATGCCGCGCCTTGGCCGGCTGCGCGTCCTGCGCTCCTGGGGCGGCATCATGGACATGTCCATGGACGGATCGCCCATCATCGACAAGACCTCCGTGCAGAACCTCTACCTCAACGCGGGATGGTGCTACGGCGGCTTCAAGGCCACGCCGGCGTCCGGATTCTGCTTCGCCCATACGATCGCCAACGATGAACCGCACGTCCTCAACGCGCCCTACAGGCTCGATCGCTTCGCCACCGGGCATCTGCTCGACGAGGCCGGGTCCGGGGCGCAGCCCAACCTGCACTAGCCCCTTGATCCGACGTCGACCCGACCGCGCTCCAGGAACCGAACCCCATGCGCATTGCCTGCCCGTATTGCGGCGACCGCTCCAACGCCGAGTTCACCTATCTGGGCGATGCTGCGCCGACCCGGCCCGAGGGCAAGGCCGGCGAGGCATCGGCCTTCTTCGATTACGTCTATATCCGCGATAATCCGCCCGGAGCCTTGCGCGAATGGTGGCAGCATAGTGCCGGGTGTCGGGCCTGGCTGGCCGTCGAGCGAAACGCGACCACCCACGAGATAAGCGTCGTGGTGCCGGCGCCCGGCGCGGCGGCCCGGGGGGGCGTGGCTGGACATCACGCCGGGGAGGCGTCCCGATGAGCGGTGCGATCCGTCCCGCCGTCGCCTCGGGCGGCGCCGGTTCCGGCGGGGCCGGCGTGCAGGGCCGCGCCGAGAGGGTGACACCCAATTCGCCCGTGGCGGCCGCCTCGCGGGTCCAGCCGTTCCGGCTCATCGCCGGGGGCCAGATCGATCGCCGGCCCCTGGCTTTCACCTTCGACGGCAGGCAGTACCAGGGCTTTGCCGGGGATACGCTCGCCTCCGCCCTCCTCGCCAACGGGGTCAGGCTCGTGGCGCGGTCCTTCAAGTACCATCGGCCGCGGGGCATCCTCACCGCCGGCCCGGAAGAGCCCAACGCCCTTGTTGAATTGCGTGAGGGGACGCGCCGCGAGCCCAACACCCGGGCCACGACCGTGGAACTCTTCGATGGCCTCGTGGCAGCCAGTCAGAACCGGTGGCCCAGCCTCCGGTTCGACCTTCTCGCCGTCAATTCGGTGATGGCCCCGATCCTCGGCGCCGGCTTCTACTACAAGACCTTCATGTGGCCCGCGGCTTTCTGGGAGAAGGTCTACGAGCCGGCGATCCGGCGCGCCGCCGGCCTCGGGCGCGCCGCCGAAGCCCCGGACCCGGACCGCTACGAGAAGTGCACCGCCTTCTGCGACGTGCTGGTCATCGGCGCCGGGCCGGCGGGCCTCGCGGCGGCCCTGGCGGCGGGACGATCCGGCGCCCGGGTGATGCTGGTGCAGGAGGATTTCGCGCTCGGCGGGCGGCTGCTGAGCGAGCAGCGCGAGATCGGCGGCCAATCCGGCCCCGCCTTCACGGCCTCCGTCGAGGCGGAACTCGCGAGCCTGCCCGAAGTGCGGGTGCTTCGGCGCACGAGTGTGGTCGGCGTCTACGATGGGGGCACCTATGCGGCCGTCGAACGCGTCAACGATCACGTCGCGACGCCGCCCGCCCACGAACCGCGTCAGCGGCTGTGGCGGATCGTGGCCAAGCGCTCGATCCTCGCGTCGGGGGCCATCGAGCGGCCGGTCGTCTTCGCCGACAACGATCGCCCGGGCATCATGCTGGCCGGCGCCGTGCGCGCCTACCTGCATCGCTTCGCGGTCAGGCCCGGCACCCAGGCCGTGATCTTCGGCAACAATGACGATGCCCTTCGCACGGCCCGCGAACTCAGGGACGCCGGCATCGCGCTCGCGGCCGTGGTCGACCCGCGGCCCGAGGCGCTGGCCAGCTTGGACGTGCTGAGCCGCGAGACGGGTGCCCGGCTGATCGAGGGTGTGGTGGCGCGGGCGCTCGGCACGCGCCAGGTGCAGGGCGTCGAGGTCCGGGACGCGCGCGGCCAGACGCTGAGCCTCCCTTGCGACCTTCTGGCTGTCTCGGGGGGCTGGCAGCCCACCGTGCACCTCACCTCCCACCTCGGCGGGGTCCCCCAATGGGCGCCGTCGCTGGCCGCTTTCGTGCCCGGTACGCTGCCGCCCGGCATGGCCGTGGTGGGTGCCGCGAAGGGGGATTTCGCGCTGGCGGCCTGCCTGGCCGACGGCATCCGGGCGGGGTGCGACGCCGCCGCGTCCTGCGGCTTCCATCCGAAGTCCGTCACCATCCCGTCGGCGGACGCGGAAAGCACCGCGGTGACGCCGCTCTGGCGTGTCAAGAACCTGAAAGGCAAGGCCTTCGTCGACTTCCAGAACGACGTGTCGGCCTCGGACATCGAGATCGCGGAACGCGAGGGCTTCCGCTCGGTCGAGCACCTGAAGCGCTACACCACGCTCGGCATGGCGACCGACAGCGGCAAGACCGCCAACGTCAACGGCTTGGCGCTGATGGCGGAACTCACCGGAAAGACCATCGCGGCCACCGGCACCACACGCTTCCGGCCGCCCTACACGCCCGTTGCGATCGGTGCGCTGGCCGGCCACCACCAGGGCAGGCACCTCAAGCCGACGCGGCTCACCGCCGCGCATGGCTGGGCGGCGCGCGAGGGCGCGGTCTTCATGGAGAGCGGCCTCTGGCTGCGGGCGCAGTATTTCCCCAAGGCCGGGGACAAAGGCTGGCGCGACGCCTGCGACCGGGAGGTCCGGGCTGTACGCGAAGCCGTGGGGCTCTGCGACGTGTCCACCCTCGGCAAGATCGAGGTGGTGGGCCAGGATGCCGCCGTGCTGCTCGACCGGCTCTACACCAACATGATGTCGAGCTTGCCGCGCGGCCGCGCCCGCTACGGCCTGATGCTGCGCGAGGACGGCTTCGTCATGGACGACGGCACCGTGGCGCGCCTTGGCGAGGACCGCTACGTGCTCTCCACCACCACGGCCAACGCCGTCAAGGTGATGGCCCATATGGAGTTCGCCACCCAGGTGCTCTGGCCGGACCTCGACGTGTCCCTGGCTTCCGTCACCGAGCAATGGGCTCAGTACGCCATCGCGGGTCCACGCTCGCGCGATGTTCTCGCGGCGGTGCTGACCCCGGACGTCGATCTTACCAATGCGGCGTTTCCGTTCATGGCCGCGATGCCGACGCTCCTGCGCGACGGAACCCCGGCGCGGCTGTTCCGCATCTCCTTCTCGGGCGAACTCGCCTACGAACTCGCGGTGCCGGCCGATCACGGCGCGGGCGTCGTCGGCGCCCTCATGGCCGCGGGAGCCCCCTGCGGTATCATGCCCTATGGCATCGAGGCGCTGAACGTGCTGCGGATCGAGAAGGGTCACGCCGCCGGCGGCGAGCTCAACGGGCAGACCACGGCCTCCGACCTGGGGCTCGGGCGCATGATGTCGACCAAGAAGGACTTCATCGGCGCCGCCATGGCGGGTCGCCCGGCGCTGGTCGATCCGGACCGGCCCGTGCTGACCGGCTTCCGGCCCGTGAACCCGCAGGATCCGGTCGGCGCGGGCGCCCATCTGCTGCGGCCTGGAGCCGAAAACAAGGCCCGCAACGACGAGGGCCTGATCACCTCGTCATGCTGGTCGCCGATGCTGGGATCGGTCATCGCCATCGGCCTGTTGCGTCGGGGGCCGCGGCGCCTGGGCGAGCAGGTGCGCGCCTATGATCCGGTACGCGGCCGCGATACGCTCGTTGAGGTCTGCTCTCCGGTCTTCTACGATCCGGAGGGAGCGCGCCTGCGTGGCTGACATCGTTGGCGAGACATCCCCCTGGGCCGGCGTCCTAAAACGCGGCCGCTTCGGCAGCACGACGGGCGAGGCCGGCGTCTCGATCTCGGAGGTTCCGTCTGGCGCCATGGGTCTTCTGGGGCAGCGCAAGGCGGCTGGGACGAGTCTCGTCCGTGCGGCGCGGGCGCTCGATCTCGACCTGCCGATGACGCCGAAGTGGGTGAAAGCCAAAGGCCTGACGGCGCTGTGGGCGGGACCGGGGCAATGGCTGGTCCGCCGGTCCGGTACCTTCACGGAACTCGAGACGGACTTGGTGACGCTGGCGCCCTACGCGACGCTGATCGACCAGAGCCATTCCCGTGCCGGTTTGAGTGTCGGCGGCCCGCGCGTTCGGGATGCCCTGGCCAAGGGGTTCGAGATCGACCTCCATCCGAGGGTCTTCTCCGCCGGGGATGTCGCCACGACGGCCGCGGCCGGCATCCCGGCGCTGCTTTGGCAGCTTGACGACCGGCCCACCTACGAGGTCGCAGTGCCTCGTTCCATGGCGGGGAGCTTTTGGCACTGGCTGTCCGAAGCGTCCGCCGAATATGGCTGCATGGTCGAGGCGAGGACCTGAGGCGGACGCCGATCGTCGGCGACGACGGCGGCGCGCGGACCTGCGATGTTCAGCCCCGGCGGTCTCGCTGAACCGGCGGGGCCGATCGGCGTTTCCCACGCGATGCCGGCCCGTGCCGGCTCAAGACCGGCTGAGGTGGATCATGGAAGAGCAATCGGACGCAGCCTCGAAGCGGAGGGTCATCGAGCTCATCAAGGACATGGACTACGCGATGTTCGCCACCCGAAGCGCCACCGACGGCACCATGCACGCCCGTCCGATGGCGTATCGCTCGGTGGAAGGCGACGGAGACCTGTGGTTTTTCACCAAGCTCGACTCGCGCAAGGTCGAGGAGATCAAGGCCGATCCCCACACCCTCGTGTGCTTCGCCGATCCGAAGAACCAGAATTACGTGACCGTCACGGGCGAAAGCCACCTCGTGACCGAGCGCGCTCTGGTGACGGAGCACTGGACGGAACTCTACCGCGCCTGGTTCCCCGGTGGGCCGGACGACCGCAACATCGTGCTCCTTCGGGTCCGTCCCCAGCATGCCGAATATTGGGACACGCGCCATCCAGCGTCATGGTCTATGCCTATGGCTATGTGAAAGCCGTGGTCACCGGGAAGCCCGCGAAGCCTGGCGACGCCGGCGCCGTGAGGTTCGACTGAGCGCCCAGCAGCGCCCCGCTCGCAC
>CAXSEU010000094.1:7339-10343 GCA_964236485.1 uncultured Lichenihabitans sp.
ACTTCATCGGCGCGATCACCGGGCGAGGGCCCGCGGCGCGGCTTGCGGGCACCCCGTGCGATCGCTACATCGACGCGAGCCCGATCGCCGAAATCCAGCGCCCGGGGCCAATGCGGATGACCCATGCACGCGCTCTTCAGCCTGATTCTTACAGTGCTCGATCTCTACTGGTGGGTCATCGTCGCGACGGCCATCATGTCCTGGCTTGTCGCCTTCGATGTCATCAACTTCCGCAACGACATCGTTCGCTCGGTGTGGAATTTCCTCAACGCCCTCACGGAACCTCTTCTGAGGCCGATCCGCCGCATACTGCCAAACCTCGGCGGCATCGACGTTTCGCCGATCATCCTGCTGCTGCTCTTGATGTTCGTGAAGCAGCTCATCATCGACTATCTGGTCAGGCCGACGCTGCTGATGTAGCGGACGCCAAAGTCGACTTGCGCGCCGGCTACGGTCGAGGCCACGAGAAGTCGTCGGCCCTGCCGGGTCGTGGCGGCGTCGCCTGGCTTGCCGGCTCGGCGGAACCCCCGACGAGCGTTGCCTGCACCTTCGTCCCCCGGGCGATGGCGGCTGTGGCGAGCTGACCGTCCGACGACGTCGGCGGTGCCGTCAGCGGCAGTACCGGCCCGGCGGTCTGCTGCGCGGCCCCGGAAGACCTGGTTCCGGAGGAGGCGGCATCGGGCGCCAGCCCGGCTTCCCTTTGGATGAGGGCGTTGACGTCGATCTCCAGCGCCGCATCGAACTCGCGCGCCTTCTCGATGGTGATGTCCGCGACCTTGGGCGGCAGGGCCGTGCTCGCGGGCTGGCCTTTGAGGCGCTTGATGTCGCCCTCGACGAAGCTTGCCAGCTTGCGGGCACCGGCACGGGTGAAACCAAATCCGTCCGCCTTGCGGAGCTTCACGGTCTGCCCGTCGACGTCCGGACCCACCGGGCTGTAGCTCCCCGCGTCGTCGCTGAAGGCGTCCCAGCTGTCGATGAAGGTGGCGCCGTCCACCGTGGCACGGTCGCGGAACAGCCCGTTGAGGCGAACGAAGTCGGCCGCCGTGTCCTGCGCCTGGACGCTCGGCAGACCGACCCAGATGAGCGGCACGCGGGCCTCCCGGAACGCTGCCGAGACGGCATCGATCCGGGCCATGTAGAGCGCCTGCCAACGCGGTGTGGCGGGATCGACCTCGGTATCGCCGTCGGGAAGGGGGTGCCGGTCGTCCGTCCCGAGCATGACGATGGCAACAGCCGGCCGCTCGGCCTTGCGCAAGCGGCCGCTCAGGGATTGCAGCCAATCGTTGAAATCGGTTCGGGTAAGCCCCGCGTCAGGGCTGGCGAGCGTCGCAACGGTCAGCCAATCGCCGGCATCGTCGTCGAGTCCCCTGGCAAGCGCTTGTCCCAGGCGATCGCCATAGACAGCGACCGTCAGCGAGGGTGTCTTCCGCGGCGGCGGCACGACCGCCACGGTTCTGGGGCTCTTCGGCGCGGCGGCGGTCTTCGGCGCGGGTGGGCGCCGAAAGATCCGGGTGGCGGCCGGGCGGACGCGAGGCGCGGATGCCGGCGGATCGGCCTGCTGTTTTTGCTGCTGCTGGTCGTAGAGGAAGCGCGTCATGGACTCGAAGGGGCCGCCTTCGGCCCTGGCGCCGGCGCCGCCGAGACTGGCGAGGAGGCCGCCGATCACCAAGGCCGATGCCGTTCTCGAAGGATGCGAGGACATGGAAGATCCGCGTTGGACCGGTCAGCGGGAGGCCACGGGCCAGCTTGCCTTCAAAGGACCCCATCCGGCAATGCGATCGCCCAGGAGAGCGACGCCGAGCGCGTAGGAAGTCGAGTTGTTGTAGCTCTTGATGACGCGAAAATTGGGCGAGACCAAGAACGCGGGCCCGGAGGCGCCTGCCGGTCTCAAGAGGGCACCGGTGCCATGGCCTGGCATTTCCCCGCCATCGGCCCGGACCACGCCGCGCGCCGCCCAGGCCGTGAACCCGATCTGGTGCTTGCCGTCGGCCGGGCCGTCGTAACCGGCCGGCACGACGACCTCGTAGCCCCAGGTCTCTCCGGCGACCCAGCCATGTTTCTTCAGGAAGTTCGCCGTGGAGCCGAGCGCATCGGGAACGCTGGTCCAGATATCACGCCGCCCGTCGCCGTCGAAATCCACCGCATAGGGTTTGAAGTTGGAGGGCATGAACTGCGTCTGGCCCATGGCGCCGGCCCAGGACCCGATCATGTGGGCCGGATCGACGTGCCCTTCCTGCAGGATGACCAGGGCCTTGACGAGCTCCTGACGGAAATAGGTGCCGCGATAGCGCGTGGCGGCGAGCGTCGCCAACGCCTGGATGACATTGTTGTCGCCCATGTAGGTGCCGTACTTCGTCTCGAGCCCCCAGACGCCGAGGATCACGTAGCGGTCGACGCCATAGCGGGCCTCCGCGCGGGCCAGCCAGCTTTCGAACTCCTGGTACTTGTCGCGGCCCATGGCGATGCGCTTGTCCGAGACGGCACTCGCCAGGTATTCGGCCGTGGTCTTGCGGAACTCGGCCTGCGATCGGGTCTTGGCGATGACGGAAGGGTCGAGCGTGACGCCCGAGAAGGCGGCGTCGAAGGTCTCCCGGGTGACGCCGCGCGCCCTCGCTTCCGGCCACAAGGACGCCAGGAACGTGCCGAATCCGTCGGCTCCCGCGACCGCGGCCGCCTGGCTCGAGCGCACCACCAACCCCGCCCCGGTAAGCGAGGAGGCGCCCGCCAAGGCACCGATGAGGAGAAGGGCGGCACCGATGCGAGTGGGAGCCCAAGGCCTTTTCACGTGCGCCACCATCCTGCGGGAAGCCAGCCGCGGGACCGCGGCACCGAGCCATTCCTCGGACGTTAAGGGCGCGATGGTTGACAAAACGTTTACCCTTGCGGCGCGAGGCCGGGCCGGACGCCATGGCCGGCGCATGATCATCGGCCGCGCCTCGCGCCTGACGCCTGGCGGGACGATCGGGCCGGCAGATAATCGGGGCGGGCGGGAACAGGCCTGGAT
>CAXSEU010000095.1:0-10309 GCA_964236485.1 uncultured Lichenihabitans sp.
AAGCTTCTGGCAAGGTCCATGTACGATCATGTCCAGGTATCGGAACAGATTCCGCCGCAGTTCTACAAGGCCGTCGCCGAGATCATCCACTACGTTCAATCGCGCAATGCGCTGCGCCCCTCTCCTAAATAGACATTGGTGGTGCGTTGAGCTATTCTAACGAAACCGATCTAGACCAGTATTCTGGCGTCCTGACGGAAGGACTGGGAGACGTCGCGGCGGATCTGCGGACGATCGACCTCGTCGACATGGTCAGCTACATCAGGTTCGGCAGCTATGCGACGATCGAGGACCTCGTGCATTCCTCGACCGAACTGTTCTTCAGGCAGGGAACGCTGAGTTTCGCCTGGAGCGCCGGCATCGATCTCGCCTGGAGCGAGCCGCCGATGATCACCATGGGGATGGAGTTCCGCTCCTGTGCGATCTCGGTGTTCTTCGACCTCACCTTGCGGGCACTCGACGAGAACATCACGATATTAACCATCATGTTCGAAGAACCCGTCGGCGACCCGGACGAGAGGGTGACGCGCCTGTCGGAGGCGATCGCCGAAGCCCGCCTGCCCGACCGGTCGCCCTGTTCGCCGCCGGCCGTGCTCCAGACCCGGCGCGGCGACGCGGCATGAGGGCGGCGGCAGGGTGCGACGACCATGTGCCCTGAAGAGGGGCCGAGGACCGGGCCAGGACCGGGCGACGCGCCGATGGATCAGGCCTCGCGCCTCGTGCAGGCCGTTCGGGTAGGCACCGGGGCGCCCGCGGCCGGGCCGTTCTCCTCCGCGGTTCAGCCCGTCGAGCGCCGACGCGGCGGCGCACGCCGGAGAACGCGGCTGCGCTCGGGCAAACTCATCCGCAAGGACGGGCAGTTCCTCTGCGAATGCCTGGTCAACAACCTCTCGGCCTCCGGCTGCCGGCTCAAGCTGCCGTCCCTGATGCCGGACGTTCAGCCAAACCTCTACTTCTACGACGACCAGTCCGAGCAGTTGTTTCAGGCCCGGGTGATGTGGAAGAGCGACAGCGAACTCGGCTTGCGCCTCATGCCATGCCTTCCCAATGCGCTGCATCGCTCCATCGCCGGGGCCATGCGGAGGAAGTTCTACGCCCTGACACGGTGAACCTTTCGGCGCCAATCAAATTTCCCGTTTTCGCGCCGCACAGCGGCTTTCCGCGCCGCATTCTTTTCCCATTTCGCAGCGTAGGGACGATTCCGGATTCGGAGACGAGTTGGCACCTGAATGCGTCCACCGCCACGACCTTGATGTAAAGCGTCGTGCCGGGTCGCCGCTTCGCTGGTTCAGTCGTTGGCGAGGGTAAAGGTCGCGTCGGCTCCATCCGCTGGGATCGAGCCCCCTCATCTTGCGGGTGTCGAGGCGGCGGTCGATAAGCGTTCCCTCGCCGCCGGTCAGCGTGCAACGAAAACAGCAGGGAGGGTTTCCCGCGCGGCGGCGTGCGGACGAAGCTCACGACCGGTCGCCCTTGCTTCGCTCGGCCGAAGCCGCGACGGCGGCGCCGATCCAGTCGAGGCGGGCCTCCGGGATCAACCCGAAATTGTAGTAGTTGATTCCGTCCACACCGGCCTCGACCGCAGCCACCGAGCGCAGCGCAAGCTGCTCGAGTCCCGGCACTTCCGGATAGAACACCCGGAAGCCGGCGCCGAGGAATCGATCCGGGCCGACGGCCTCGCGGCCAAAGCGGATGAGCGCGGAGACCTCTTCGGGCCGCATGTCGTAGGCGCAAAGGATCAGCCCGTCGCAAGCGGCGGCCGTCGCGGCGGTGTCGCAGCCACCCAGCCAGCCGTCCTCGAGATCGATCAGGTAAATCTTGGTGGCCGGGTCGGCTTCCGCGCGGATTTCGCCGATGAGGCTCGTGACCGGTTCGAACCGCCAGCGAAGAAAGGCCTCGACCTCGGGATAGGGCTTGAACACCTCGAGCCCGGCCGCAGCGAAGTGCGGCCAGCGCGCGGCCGGGGTCGCGCGCTCGCAGGTCTCGACGATCCAGCGTTTCACCGTGGAGCGCGCGGCCTCGCCGTCCACGCCGGCCGCGGCGGCCGGGGCGATGCAGGAGGGGCAGAAACAGAGCGACAGCAGGAAATTATCCTCCGGCAGCAAGCCGACGCCGTCCTTTTCATGATGGAATCCATGCGCGAAACCCATGAACGAAGGGCTCTCCAACTCAACCGCGTCGGGTCGGTAGCGGGCCGTGACGTCGGCCACGAGCGTGCGCACGTAGGAGCGCGCATCCGGGTGGGAGGGGCAGAGGTTGTAGCGGTTGGGATCGCCGAAGGCGTTGCGCGTCACCGCCGCGGGGTGGAGCAGGCCCAGGCGGGTATTGTGCAGGCAGACCGTCCAGCACGAGACCCGCATCCCGCCCGCGTCGCGCCGGCGGACCAGCTCACCCAGCACGTCGCCCCCCTCCTCGATCACCCGCGCCACCTGCGGCTGGATCGCCTGGTCGGCCCAGCGGGCCGCCGTCGGCTTGAAGTAGATCGTGCCATCCTCGGGGAAGTAGGCCTTGCGCTTCGGGCTGCGCGGCTGGAGGAAGCGGCCGGCATGATAGGAGGTGGCGAGGCTGATCGTGTTCAGCGAGGCCCGCCCCCTGAGATCCGCGATCGTCCGCTCGAACGACAGGTCCTGGATGTCCCACGGGTAGGTCCACATCGACAAATGCATGGTGATTGATCCTGGAATCGTCGTTTCGCGGGTCGATCGGGACAGGTGACGAGCATGTCTCGTGTGGAGACATGCTGGCGACGCCTTGCCGCCGCTCTCGCCTCGTCGGAGGGAATGATGACCGTAGGATCTCTTCCCGCCCGAAGCCCGGGGGTCTATGATGGCTATGTCCTTCCACGAGGTTATGCGATCTGCGCAGCCCTATGTCGTCGGGATCGGTCTTCCGGTCCTCGTGCTGGTTGCCGGCGTCACACTGCCCATACAGTTTCAGCAGGCGATCTCCATCGGGTCGCTTCAGTCCAAGTCGGACGCATTGAAGGAGGGGCAGGGTCGTATCGAAGATGCGGTCAAAGCCATGTCAGCCGAGGTTCGAGGATTAGGCGGATCGCCTCCATGACATGAGGTGCCCTCGCCAAGAGGGGCGAGGATAGGTGTCGGGGCGGCCGACGGATGGGGTGATTGGGGGCTCCGAGCCCAGGCGCGAGAGTGATCCGGGTGCCGGTTCGCTGTCGCTTGCGCAGTTGGCGCGCGCTGCCGAACGCTCTCAGGTACCGCAGAACGTGCGATAGGTGCTGGTATCGAACGATGGCGGCTCGGCATAAGCCGCAAAGGCCGGCTGGTCGTCGAAGGGGGTTGCCAACACCGTCCCGAGCCGCTCGAAGGGCTCGTAGTCACGGTCCGCCACCGCTGCCCGGATGACCTCCTCGACGCGGTGGTTGCGCGGGATGTAGGCCGGGTTGACGGCCCGCATCGCGGCGCGACGTCGCGTTCCATCTCGAGGTTCCTCGCCGAGCCTCGAGCGCCATCGCTCAACCCAGTCGTCGAAGCCCGTGGGGTCGATGAAGAGATCGCGGACCTCTCGATCCCGCTCGCTCTCGGCCGCCGCATCGCATAGGCGCCGAAATATCAGCGTGAAATCGGCCTTGCCTGCCGCCATTCGGTTCAGGAGATCCTGGACCAGCCCGGCGTCGCCCTCCTGCCGGGTCGTCAGCCCGAGCTTGCCGGAGAAGCCTTCGAGATGGGCGCCCTCGAAGGCCGGCGCGAACGCCGCGAGGATCTCCCGGCCTTGGGTGAGAGCGTCTTCCTGACCGTCCGCGAGCAACGGCAGCAGGCACTCGGCCAGGCGCGTGAGGTTCCACAGCGCGATGCCGGGCTGGTTTTCGTAGGCGTACCGCCCGTCCCGATCGATGGAACTGAATGCCGCGGCAGGATCATAGGCGTCCATGAAAGCGCAAGGTCCATAATCGATGGTCTCGCCCGAGATCGCCATGTTGTCGGTGTTCATGACGCCGTGGATGAAACCGACCTGCATCCACCGGGCGACGAGGTTGGCCTGCCGCGCGACGATGCCTTCGAGGAAAGCCCGGTACGGCTGGGCGGCGCGGGCGGTTTGCGGATAATGCCGCGCGATGGCGTGGTCGGCGAGGCAGCGGACCGCTTGCATGTCGCCGCGCGCGGCAAAGAACTGGAAGGTGCCGACGCGGATGTGGCTCGCCGCGACGCGCGCCAGGACGGCGCCGGGCAGTTCCGTTTCGCGCAGCACGGTCTCACCTGTCGTCAGCGCCGCGAGGGCGCGCGTCGTCGGGACGCCGAGGGCCGCCATGGCCTCGCTGACGAGGTATTCGCGCAGCACGGGCCCCAAGGCCGCCCGGCCGTCGCCGCCTCGCGAGAAGGGCGTGATGCCGGAGCCCTTCAGTTGGATGTCTCGACGCACGCCGTCCCGGCCGATCACTTCGCCGAGCAGCACGGCCCGGCCGTCACCCAACTGCGGCGTGAAGTTGCCAAACTGGTGGCCCGCGTAGACGATCGCGATCAAATCGGCGCCGGGCGGGACGCGCTTACCCCCCAGCACCTCGACGCCTTCGGGCGTCTCCAGGTCTTCGACGTCCAATCCGAGTTCGGCGGCCAGCGGGCGGTTCAGCTTGATCAATTTCGGGTCGGCCGCGCTCGAAGGTCGCACGCGAGCGTAGAACGAACCCGGCAGCCCCGTGTATGAATTGTCGAACGGGATCGATGTCCTCATGGGATGGACCTTGCTCCTCATGGCCACGTCTGCAACGACGCCGGACGACACGGGTCGTGGGCCGCGCCAGGGGTGCATGCGGGCCCGCCGGGGTCATGCGCCGTCAACAGTCCGCGTCCAGGGAATGTTGCCCCGATGACGCGCCGGCGGCGTCACGAAGATGGCTGCGGCGGGCGCCGACGCCGTTCCGCGTAAGAGGATCACCGCCGCATGGCGGGGTGTACCCAACCGCGGCGAAGGGCGCTATGGGTGGGCGGGAACGCTCGAATGGAGCCAGCGGTTCTGCGTTCCCGCTGTGGCGATATCGGGTCATGGCGGATTCCGGCTGCGGACCACCTCGAACGATCACCGGAGATGCGCGATGAAGATCAATGTTCTGCTGGCAAGCACGACCTTGGCCCTGCTGCTCGCGGGCCACGCCCAGGCGCAGGAGAGGGAAACCTTCACCAGCGTCGAGGTCGTCGGCCACGTGCTCGAGCCGCGGAAGCTCAGTCCCACCGACGAACGCCTCGCGGCGCTCAAGCTGCCGCCCGGGTTCAAGATCACCAAATTCGCCGAGGGGTTGATCAACCCCCGCATGCTGGCGGTGTCCGGGGCCGGCACCGTCTACGTGACGCGCCGGTCGGTCGGCGATGTCGTGATGCTGAAGGATGCGAAGGGCGAAGGAAGGAGCGACGTCCAGCGCGTCGTCGCATCGCGCCCGGATATGCACGGCATCGCCATCGACGGCAACACGATGTATCTCGCGACGATCCGCGATGTCTACAAGGCGGACATCAAAGCCGACGGCACCCTCGGCGACCTCCAGCGCATCATCAACGATCTGCCGGATGCCGGGCAGCATGCGAACCGGACGCTCGGGATCGGCCCGGATCGCAAGCTCTACATCGGCGTCGGCAGCACCTGCAACGAGTGCGTCGAGAACAATCCGGAGAATGCCACGGTCGAGCGGGCGGAGCTGGATGGGACGAGGCGGGCCATCTTCTCCTCCGGCCTCCGCAATACCATCGGCTTCGGATGGCAGCCGCAGACGGGCGAACTCTGGGGCATGGACCACGGCATGGACTGGCTGGGCGACGACGAGCAGGGGGAAGAACTCAACCGGTTGACGGAGGGAAGCAAATACGGCTGGCCCTACATCTACGCCGACGGCAAGCAGGATCCCCACCTCCAGCCGCCGGGGCGAATCTCCCCCGAGACATGGGCGAAGACCAGCCAAGAACCCGTGCTGATGTACACCCCGCATGCCGCGCCGATGCAGATGGCCTTCTACAACGGCACCGCGTTCCCCGCCGACTACAAGGGCGACGCTTTCGTGGCCATGCGGGGATCCTGGAACCGCAAGCCCCCGTCGGGCTACGAGGTCGTGCGCATCCACTTCGAGAACGGGCAGCCGAAGTCGATCAAGCCGTTCCTCACCGGCTTCGTGGTCCACGATCCGGACGGGACCTACGGGCAGTTCGCGCGGCTCGCCGGCCTTGCGGCATCCCCGGATGGCACGGCAGTCTATCTCGCCGATGACAGCGGGGGTGTGATCTATCGGATCACCTATGGGCCGACGGGCGGGAAGGCGGACAAGGCGTCTGCCGCGCCGCAACAGCCCTCGTCGGGCAGCCAATCGGCGGCGGCGGGCACTCCGGACACCGTTCCTCCCCAGCGGACGCCGACGGATCTCGCCAAGGATATCCTAGGCCCGAAAGGAAGCGGCGCCATCACGCTCACCGCGGACTTCGGGAACGACGCGCCGATCCCGCTGAGACATTCCGACGATGCGGAGAAGCTCTCCCCGCCGCTCGATTGGAGCAGGGGGCCGGAAGGCACCAAGAGTTTCGCCATTCTCATCGAGGACCCGGACGCCGCCGAACCAAAACCCTTCGTGCATTGGATAGCCACCAACATCCCGGCCATGACGACCTCGCTGCGCGAGGGCATCAAGGGTAGCCCGAAGCTACTGCTGCCGGAGGGGGTGACACAGGGCCTCAACTCGATGGGGTCCTTCGGCTACTTCGGGATGAAGCCGCCGGTCGGCGATCCGCCGCATCACTACCATGTCCAGATCTTCGCCCTCGACAGCGCGCTGGAACTGGCACCGGGAGCGGATCGCAAGGCCGTCCTCGATGCCATGAAAGGACATGTACTCGCCGCCGGCGACCTCGTCGGAACCTTCCAGCGCAAGTAAGCGGCCTGCTGGACTCGAGCCGGCTAGGCCATGGTCTTCCTGACGGTGCGCGGGCCAAGCGTGGAGCGACCCGCACCACGCGCGGCAACCGGGTGGGGGTCGAGGTGCGGCGCCGGTCGCTCATTGTTGCAGACCCGCGTCGAAGCGGGATTCGGGAGGACGTCATGCGCATCGGTGTTCCCAAGGAGATCAAGGACAACGAGTTCAGGGTGGGGCTGATCCCCTCCTCGGTCGCCGAACTGCAGCACCACGGCCACGCGGTCCTCGTCGAGACGGGCGCCGGCGAGGGGGCGGGGCTGTCGGACCAGGACTATGCCGACGCGGGCGCCGAGATCGTGACCTCGCCCGACCGGATCTTCGCCGACGCCGAATTGATCGTGAAGGTCAAGGAGCCTTTGAGCGCCGAGCGCAAGCGACTGCGGGCCGGACAGATCCTGTTCACCTATCTTCATCTCGCGCCCGATCTCGCGCAAACCGAGGATCTCGTCGCGTCCGGCGCCATCTGCATCGCCTATGAGACGGTCACGTCGAGCACGGGTGCGTTGCCGCTTCTGACGCCCATGTCCGAGGTGGCGGGCCGGCTCGCCCCGCAGGTCGGCGCCCATAGCCTGGAGAGAGCCCAGGGCGGCCGCGGCATTCTGCTCGGCGGTGTCCCTGGCGTACCGGCCGCCGAGGTCGTCATCCTGGGGGGCGGCGTGTCGGGCACCCACGCGGCCATGATCGCGGTCGGCATGGGCGCGAGGGTCACGGTGGTGGACCGGTCGGCCGATACGTTGAAGCGGCTGTCGGCTCAGTTCGGCGCCGCCATATCGACGATGTTCTCGACCCGGGTCGCCATCGAGGGGCTGGTCAAGCGAGCGGACCTGCTGATCGGCACCGTGCTGGTTCCGGGCGCCGCGGCGCCGAAACTCGTCAGCCGGGCCATGGTTGCCGGCATGAAGCGAGGTGCCGTGATCGTGGATGTCGCCATCGACCAGGGCGGGTGCGTCGAAACCTCGCATCCCACCACCCACTCGGACCCGACCTACGTGGTCGACGGGGTGGTGCATTACTGCGTCGCCAACATGCCGGGGGCGGTGGCCCGCACGTCGACCTTCGCGTTGAATGCCGTGACCCTGCCCTTCACCCTGGCTCTGGCCGACAAGGGATGGAAAGCCGCGCTGCGGGAGGATCGGCACCTTCGCAACGGGCTGAACGTCAGCGATGGCAAGATCACCTGCGCCCCCGTGGCGGAGGCGCACGGTCTGCCGCTCTGGGACGCGGACGACATGCTCCGGCACTGATGTGGAAAGGCAGGGGTGCCCGGTTCCGGTGCTTGCGTCGACTCCCGGCTCCTTGGGCGTGGGCGGGCGGCCGGTCACATGGTTAACTTCTCAATTGAGCCAAACTATTGAACACTTTTTAGTAATTGGCGGCAGCCGGGCTTAATCGAATCATCAAGGATCGCGTGGTTAGTGGGCGAAAGCGTCTCTAGCCGATCGTCTCCATGGTCCTTTCAGTCCCGTGCATTGGTCGCCGCCGCCCCTGGAAGATCCGGTTCGCCGGGTTCCGAAGGGACGCCTCCGGCATGGCGGCCGTCGAGTTCGGGCTGATCGGCACGGCTTTCATGCTGGTCATGTGCTTCTGGATCGAGCTCGGCTTGACGCTGTTCATGCAGACCTCGCTCGACAACGCCGTCAGAAACGAAGCGCGGCTCATCCGGATCGGCGACATCACGAGCGCCGGCGCCGCGACCTTCGCCAGCAAATTGTGCAACGACCTCCAATTCATCATGAACTGCGCCAACATCCAGTACAATGTCGTCTCGGGATCTTCATTCTCCGCATTGCCATCGACGATCACGACGAACAGCAGCGGACAACTGACCAGTACCCAGTTCAATCCCGGCAGTTCTGGCGACGATGTGTTGGTTCAGGTGGCCTATACGCGACCCATCTACATCCCCATCATCGCCCCCTACCTGGGTACTGGCGGCAATCGGATGGTCTATTCTTCGGTCGCTTTTCAGAACGAGCCGTTCTGAGATGCCCGGTGCCCTCCGGTTTATCCGATGCCGGCGCGGCATCATGGCGGTGGAATTCGCCTTGATCCTGCCGTTCATGATGGCGGCCCTGTTCGGAGGCTTCACGGCGACGCGGCTGGTGCGGGCCAGCATGAAGTCCTGGAACGCCGCGCAGAGCATGGCCGACCTCATCTCACAACAAACCTCCGTGACCTCGGCCGAGATCTCCGACTTTTGCGCCGGCGGCCGGCTGACCCTCGCGCCGTTCACCGGCTCGCTCGCCTTCACGGTGGCCAGCGTCACCAATTCCGCCACCGGAACCCGCGCGGTCGACTGGCAGGACACGACCTGCGGCGGCGCGCAACTCGGCAACGCGTTGAGCCTCGGAACGAACTATACGCCCAGTCTGGGGGACAGCGTGATCATCGTGCAGACGAAATATACCTACGCCTTCCCGGAATCCTACGTGCTGCCCTCCTCGATCACCTTCACGCGCTTGACCTACTCCCGTCCGCGCGACGGGACGAAAGTCGCTCATGGCTGACAACGGACAAACGTCGATGAAATCGCTCTTCGCGCTTCTCAACCGCTGGTTTCCGGCCGCCTTCCCGATCGATCGTCGAGGATCGGTCGCGGCCTGGTTCGGCCTCTCGCTCGTGCCATTGCTGGTCTTCGTCGGCGCCGGCCTCGACCTCGGCCGCAGCGTCAACCAGAAATCGCAGCTTCAAGGTGCGGTCGACGCGGCGGCCCTCGCCGGCGCCAGCACCTTCACGAGCGCGGCGAGTTCTGCCGCGGCGATCGCCGCAGCCAACAACTACATGGCGCAGTTCAAGGCGGCCAGCGGCCTCGCGGTGACATATGCGGTCATTCCCTCGACCGCGGTCAGCGGCACCACCATCACCCTGTACAAGATCACCGTGACGGCGTCGGCACCCATCGTCAATTCCATCATGGCCTTGAACCGCGCCTCCAATGCGATCACCGTAACCGCGAACGCACAGAACCCCGTCTACAACATCACGATCAACCTCTCGTCGTTCAACTCCAGCGCCTCCGACTTGAACACGATCTCGTATTACATCGTTCCGGCGGACAACAGCGCCCCTCCCCTGGCCGCCACGACCCTGATCTTCAGCAATGCCTCGTCCTCCAATCCGACCTCGACGACGGTCCAGATGACGGCCAGTCAGAAGCTGGGGTTCCTGCTCACGAATACCACCGGCGGCCACCCCACGACGACCTGCGTCACCCAGCACCATCAAACCCAGTGCTCCACCACCTACGCGAGCGGGCCGCGCCGGCCGGCGCTCGCGGGGCTCGCGGTTTCGGCCGGCGGCTATCTCTGCCTCGCCGGCATCGATGCTTCGACCTCGCCGGTGTTCTTCGGACTGCCATTTCTGGTGGTCGGCTCGGGCATTGCGCTGGTGGTGCCCTCGTTGACG
>CAXSEU010000096.1:0-4333 GCA_964236485.1 uncultured Lichenihabitans sp.
CGATCCTGATCACGGCGCTGTCGGTTCCGCTCCTTGGCGAGAAGGTCGGCGGTTTCCGCTGGTGCGCGGTGGGGATCGGCTTCGTGGGCGTCCTCGTCGCATTGCGGCCGAGCGGCGCTGCCTTTTCGTTCCCCGCCCTGATCGCGCTCGTGGGTGCCACGATGTTCGCCAGTGCCGTCACCATCACCCGCAAGCTGCGCGGCACCCACTGGGTGAGCCTCGTGACATGGCAGTTCATCGGGGGGGTCGTCGCATCGAACCCGTGCATGAAATAGAGGTCGATATGGTCGGTGCCGAGCCGCTTCAGGCTCGCCTCGCAGGCGCGGACCAGATGGTAGCGCGAGGAACCGACGTCGTTGACGTCCGGCCCGCTACGGAAGGTCGCCTTGGTGGAAATGAGCGCGCGATCACGCTTTCCCTTCAGCGCCGCGCCGAGGATTTCCTCCGACATCCCTTCCGAATAGATGTCGGCGGTGTCGAACAGGTTGACACCGGCGTCGAGGCAGATGTCGACCAGCCGGGTCGCCTCGGCGACGTCCGTCTGGCCCCAGCGTTGGAAGAACTCGTTGCTGCCGCCGAAGGTGCCCGTCCCGAGGCTGAGCGCCGGCACCTTGAGGCCGGACCGTCCGAGTTGCCGATGTTCCATGGAAGCTCCTTGCGTCGACGCTTGTTACCGCATCCACGACGCCCCAGCCAGCCCCCGTTCGGCACCCGGGCCAGGCGTTGGTGCGGACGTCGATCAAGGCCGGCCATCTGGCGTGCCGACGAGGGGAAAGAGCTTATCGATCGGGATGGTGTCGATCGACGACTTGGCGCGCCCTTGATGAACCCGGGACGCGATGCTTCGGCTGTCGCCTCGTGGGGAGACCGCTTTTCAGGGGTTCATATAGGCCCGCGCGGGGCCGGGGCGTCAAAGGGCGGATGAGACGGCGGGGGGTGGGTTGAAGTGTCTCAAGCGTCCGAACAAGGGCGGTTTGAGACCCTGAGCCGACATTGAGGATGTCCGCTTCCGGGTAGCACGAGTCTGCGGAGGCCGGTCGCGGCACGCCGATCATAGTTCCACCGCGGTGAATGCGGGATAATGGCGGTAGTATCGCCTGAAGTTGTCGACGAATCCGGGCATCTCCGCGGCTACTTCTATATCGAATGCCATGTTAGCTGCCAGCACCGCGGTTCCATGGCCGGCATCCCGTTCCAAGTATAGCCGCTCCCGAGCGGTAAGATCCGGAACGGCGATAAACTTGACATCGAACCAATCGGTGGATGCGAAAGCCCACTTATCGAGACCTAGCTTAGTGCGGAGTTGTCCTCGCTCCGCCGTTTCCACTACGGTGCCCGTCATTGTCAGCATCTGCTGTCCGTCGGCGTAGCGGATGATAGACAACGGTTCAAACGTCCGCCCTGTGGCCGTAGCTTGTCCGGCTGCCGCCCCGAATGATCGGGCGATCACGACACAGATCTCGTGCTCTCCCAAAGCGCCGCATTCGATTCCGTTGGGAAGGTAGACGGCAAGCAGTCTCTGAAGTTTTTCGAGTGCCTTCGATTGCTGTTTTGGCAGCGGGGTTGGGCGATTGGGGTAGCTCTTGCCCGCCCACCATTCCCAACTCGCGTTCACGGTGACGCGCACGATGTCATTTGGTGCGAGTTGTGCCACTAGATTGTGAAATTCAACGATCTGCTGGCCGATCTCGGCGGGATTGGTGTAATCCAGCCAGACTATGAAGCCTTTCGCGTCTCCTATTCCGGCGTTTTCGACACTGAGGGCTATATCGGCGACCATGTCGGCGGATGTCGACTCGACGCATCGAGTGGCATCTGTGGGACGGTTGAAGCGCTGTCGCCCGACCACTTCCTTCTGCATGTCGAACGCGATTAATCGCTCGATGCCGAGCAGCCTGTGGACGAGTTTTTGATCCTCCATGGAGAATGCCGCCATGCTGACGTAGGCATGCTCACCAAGGTCTTTCCATCGCTCGTACCTATTCAGCAGTTCGACGAAGAGCCTGCGGTCGACCGCTTTATGAGGCCGCAGGCGGTAGGGAAGTCCGGCTCCACTCATTCTGCAGCCAGCGTCAAACGGGCGTATTCCTGCTGGAAGGCGTATTCTCCTACCTTCGCTGGCCTGGCTGTCTTATCCTGGAAATAGGCCTCTGCGAGGCGCGTCACCTTGTCGAGTGGAGCCGCGAAGCTGATGCGGGCATCGGTCTTCAAGGCGGCAGGCGTTGGCAGTACGGGTACGGAACGCGTCATCGATGTCATACCGTGGATAGTGCGCATCGGCACCGACCGCGCACGGAGCGAGGACAGATCGGCGTATTCCGAGTCGATGTATATCCGCTCGAGTTGCTCCGGAAACTTCTTCCACTTGTTCGTGAAGGAGGCCAGACCCTTGGTTGCCTCGCGCATCAGATCCTTTGCCTTGGAATAGACGTCGGCGCCGGCGTCGACTCCACGCTTGGTGGTCGTTAAAGGCAGCCGACTAGGATCCGACGAGCGCATTAGGACGATCCCGGTTATGGCTATGAACTGGCCATGGAAGTTCGGTACGCCTGCCTCGCCCCAACCCGTGAGGCGCGATCTGTCCTTCCAGATGACCACGCGGTCGTTGCACGCCAGGATCCAGCCGGCGTCGTCCGAGCTTCCGCTCGTCTCCTCCTCCCTTTCCTGTTCCCCTTCGTCGGGCAGCTCGCGATAAAGGCCCGCATAGATCTCGACGTCGACGTCGTCGATCTTGCCCCGATAGATGTACGGTGCGACCCGGGCCGCGCCGTCCTTCTTGGACGCTGACAGGAGTCGGAAGCGTTCCGGAACCACCAAGGGACCGCGCGGCTGCTCTTGCGCCGTGGCGAACGTAGCCGACACAGATACCTCGAACCCCTTGTCGAGGATGATGGAGTACTGTCGGGCGATCGCGCGCCGGACGTCCTCTACAAATCCCTCGTGAGCAAATTCCGCGGCCACGTGCGGGTAGAGGTGCATCACCTCGACCGAGGTGCCTTTTCCGGCGAAGTCGTCCGGCGACAACACCAGCATCGGAAGGGGCGACCAAGCGTCGCTGCCAAGCCATTCCTCGTCGATCTTCACCTCGAATGGCACGTCGGAGTACGAACGGACGGTCGCGCGCTGTCCGAACTTGAAGATCGCACGCTTCATGCCGATGCCGTACATACCGACCGTTGCGGTCGCGTCGACCCCTTGAATTGGGTCGGGATTGCCGATGGCGAAAGCCTTGTCGGCGGCGGTTCGGTACGGGATGCCGCCGCAATTGTCTGAAACGCGGAAGCCGCCGGACGAGATCGCGATGTCGGCTCTGAAGCCTTCATATGGCCTGGGCAACGACAGATCGGGTTGCTTCGATCTCAGGATTCCGTCGACGCAGTTGTCGAGAAGATCAAGGATCGCGTCCTTCAGCTCGATGTCGCGGACAAGCATGTTGACGAAAAAGCGCTTGCTCGGCAGCGCCTTGGCTTCGGCCACATCACCCTTCTCGGCCACCGTATCTCCTCCCTTTCGCGTGGCTTTCCGGCATGGGCCTGCCACACGACCCTCAGTGAGGATGACGCTAGAGACCGGTGCCGTCCATAGCCGTTTTGTCCCATGAAAAAAGTTATCGGCGGGCGTGTCTCGGCGATCGCCATGATGCCGTATTTGGGCTATGGTCGATCTATGGAACGAGGTATCGGGCACAGAGTCGTCGATCTTTTCTGCGGAGCGGGGGGCTTTTCGCTCGGGGCTGCGAATGCCGGATTTGACGTCGTCGCGAGCTTCGACATCGATGCGACGCTTACATCGTCCCACACGTCCAATTTCCCGAACGGTAATCTCGTCCTTCGGGACGTTACCGAGCTCGACAGAGACGCCGTGTTGAGCGCGGCCGGCGGTACCATCGACGGCATCTTCGGCGGACCGCCATGTCAGGGCTTCAGTGACATTGGGCGGCGCGATCCAGGCGATCCCCGGCGCCAGCTTCTCGGCCATTTCTTTCGCATCGTGTCCGAAGTCAGACCCAAGTTCTTCATCATGGAGAACGTCAGGGGCTTGGCATACTCGAGCGCGAGGAGCGTGCTGGACGAGGCGTTGTCTCTGCTTGGCGGTAGATACGAGGTCCTCGGGCCGATCATCTGGGATGCCTCGGAGTTCGGAGCGGCCACCAAGCGTGGTCGTCTGTTCGTCATCGGAGTCGACAAGGACCGCGGAGACGGCCTGACCATCGAGGATATCGCGGTGCAACGACGTGCCCCCGCTACGGTCAGGAACGCCATATCGGACATGACGGGATCGCTCCGATCGGACGACGCTGACAGCGCCTTTGATCGGTGGCGGATAACGGTCA
>CAXSEU010000096.1:4343-10289 GCA_964236485.1 uncultured Lichenihabitans sp.
GCGCCCGAACGCATACGCGGCGCGATTGAGAGCCAAGGACGGGTGCTTTACCGGTCACCGCATCATCGATCACCGCCCCGAAGTGGCTGCAAGGTTCGCTAGCGTTCCACCGGGTTCGATCGACTGCGTCGGCCGTCATCCCCGTCTCACATGGAATGGGCAATGTCCGACTCTTCGGGCGGGTACGGGGGTGGACCGAGGCTCCTTTCAGGCGGTAAGACCGCTGCATCCCGACGAGCCGCGCGTGATCACAGTCCGGGAGGCGGCACGCTTGCAGGGTTTCCCGGATGGCCACCGCTTCCATCCGACGGTTTGGCATAGTTTCCGGATGATAGGAAACAGCGTCTCGCCGATCATCTCCGAAGCAATTTTCAGGTCGTTGGCGACGAAGTTCGAAAAGGGTGCGCCGGCTCTTCTCGCTGCGGAGTAGTCTCCTGGACCGCCTTCTTCCCGAGCGGCGCTCCTGGCTGATGTCTCATGTTCGAGGCAAGGACACGAGACCCGAAATGATCGTGCGGCGCGCGGCGCACGCTCTAGGCTACCGCTTCCGACTTCACCGCAAGGATCTGCCCGGCCGGCCGGACCTCGTGTTCCCTTCGCGGCGAGCCGTGATCTTCGTTCATGGCTGCTTTTGGCACCGTCATCCGGGCTGCCGGATGGCGTCGACGCCCAAAACGCGAGTGGAATTCTGGTCGGCCAAATTCGACCGCAACGTTCAGCGCGATGCCGCGGTGATCGACGCACTTGAGGCGGCGGGCTGGCGGGTGCTGGTGATTTGGGAGTGCGAGACGCGGGACAGAAAGTGGTTGGAAGACAAACTAAGCGGATTTCTTGCTGACACATGACGGTTTGCGGGCTGTCAATCTTAGGAGGTCGATCAGCCGGCGCGCTCCGCCGCTTTGTCGCTGAGCCAAATGTCAAGTTGTCCGGCGACGTTTTCATTCTCGACAATTAGCCAGCCTGCAAGGGACCGGCCTCCGCAACGCCATCGAGGCGGGCGACACGACTTTGGGCCACCTGCCCCCGACTTCAACCGATTGATTAGGCCTTTTACAAGCTCAAGACGTTGCTCCGAAAGGCAGCTATCCGCGCTACCTCGGACCTTTGGAAGGTCGGCAGTCACAAGCGACGTAGCGCACAGCGAACGCCCGCTTCTTGGCAGCCCGATGATGTCCGGTTGTGGCGCGATTCGGAGCCACCGTCAGCGACCATTCACCGCCTCGGACTCAGCCCGATGACCATCGACCTCACCACCCCCACCTCCCCCTCACCCCCACCCCCTCACTTCACATAACCGGCCTGGCGGAACCAGGCGAGGGCGTCGGCCAGGGCGTCGGGGTAGGGGCGGGCCGTGTAGCCGAGATCGCGCGTCGCCTTGGCGGAGGAGAAGAACATCCGGTATTTCGCCATCCGCAGCCCGTCGACCGTGACGAAGGGTTCCTTGCCGGTGAAACGGGCCACAAACTCCGCCGCGTGGGCCAGCGGGAACAGCGGTCCGCGCGGCAGTTGCACGGTCGGCGGCTTGCGCCCGACGAGTTTCGCGATGACGCCCAGCATCTCGCCGAGCTTCACGTCCTGGCCGCCGAGGATGTAGCGCTCGCCGACGCGGCCCGTCCGCCAGGCGAGCAGGTGACCACGGGCCACGTCGTCGACATGGACGAGGTTGAGCCCGGTGTCGATGAAGGCCGGCATCTTGCCGTTGGCGGCCTCGACCACGATGCGGCCCGTCGGGGTGGGCTTGATGTCGCGCGGCCCGATGGGGGTCGAGGGATTGACGATCACGGCGGGAAGGCCATCCGCCGCCATCTCCTCGACGAGGCGCTCCGCCAGGACTTTTGACCGCTTGTAGGCCCCGATGGTGGTTTCGGGCGCGTTGGGCGAGGTCTCGTCCACCGGCACGCCGTCGTCCCGCAGGGCCAGCGTGGCGACGCTGCTGGTGTAGACGACCCGCTCGAGGTTCGCGGCGCGGGCCGCTTCCATCATGGCGCGGGTGCCCTCGAGGTTGGCGCGCACCAGCGCCTCCGGGTCCGGCGCCCAGATGCGGTAATCCGCCGCCATGTGGAAGAGGTGGCGCATGTTCTCGAGGGCACGCTGTAGCGAGGTGGGGTCGCCGAGATCGCCCTCGGCGACCGCGATGTCGAGGCCCGCGAGGTTGCCGCGCGGGCTCGTGGGGCGCACCAGGGCCCGCACCCGGTGTCCCTCGGCGAGCAGCGCCCGGGCCACGGCCGAGCCGACGAAACCGCTGACGCCGGTGACCAGGATGGGTTCGTTCATGGCCAGCCTCACCCGGCCGCGCCGCGGACGAGGTCGGCCGGGCAGGCCTCGTCGGGCGCGACGACCTTCAGCGCGAAATCGCGTCCTTCCCAGTGGCTGGCCTCGGGCCAGTACAGCGTGAACCGCAGGGTCCCGCCGAGCGCCATGGCCGCCGTATCGAGGTCCGCCACATGGAGGCCGAAACCGGTCGGCCTGGTCTCGGTCTCATGCACCGTGCCCCAGTCGTCGGAACTCCAATGCACCCGCGCCGGAGCCAGGAGTTCGATGCGCAGCGTCTTGCCGCGAACCAGCGTCGTCGCGACGTTGCTGAAGCGCCAGACCGCGAGGGTGGACCCTGTCTTGTCGCGGGCGTAGCGTTTCCATGCCTCGATGGGCATGTCGAAGACCGCGCCGTCGCGCAACGAGCGCAGCAGCTTCACGTGCTCGCCGTGCGCCCAGACGAGCGGCATGGCGGAACCCGAGGGGCGGCCGCGAAACAGCTCGCGCTCGGGGATGTCGGCGCTGTCCCACACCTGCTCGGGCAGGAGCCCGCCCGCGTTCGCCGACCCTTCGAGGGCGGCCAGCAGCGTTTCGGCGCCCGCCCGGTCGCCGCGCGCGAGTTCGTAATGGGCCCGTTCGCCGGCCAGCAGCGGCCAGGCGCGGCCGATGCCGGTGCCGTCGAAGGGCGCCCCGTCCTCGTGTTCGCCGTAGCCGTCGCCGTTGTAGCGGTGCCAGAGCGGACCTTGGGGCAGGTCGACCTTGAGGAGGTGGTCGATGGCTTTCACGGTGTCGAGGATGCGCGGGTCGTCGGCGGCCCGCAGACCGAACCTGACGAAGGCCAGCGCGTCGGGGCTGATGGTGGCGTCGGCCGCCTGCCTCCCCTGGGCCGTCGCGCGGTTCTTGATCGCGACATAGCCCTGGAGCGGGGAGGGCGCCTCGGAGCTTTCGGGTGGCGTGATCCTGACGTAGTAGCCGGCGATCCCCAGCCGCTTGGCGAGGTCCGTGCCGGTCGCGAAGGTCCAGCGGTCGACCGAGGCGTTCCAGAGGTCCGCCGTGTCGAGGAGATAGGCGGCGTCCGCGGCGTGGCCGAGGCGGTCCGCCAGGTCGGCGGCGACGACCAGCGCGGCGATTTCGACCGCTAGCGTGAAAGGCGAGTAGCCGCCGTCCTCCTCCCAGCGGTCCTGCGCGGTGACGGGGCCGTTCAGCACGATGTAGCGGGCCGCGCGGCGGACGGTGGGCCAGTGGCGGACGAGTTCGTCCGGCGCGATGGCGCCCTCCCGCAGCGCGATGCCGACGAGCAGGATCGGGAAAGCGGTCTCGTCCATCTGCAGCCCGGGCCAGTAGGCCGCGCCGTCGAGCCACATGTTCTGCGGCCAGTGCCCGTCCTCCTCCTGCGTCGCCTGGAGGAAGGTGAGGACGCGACGCGCCTGCGCCTGGGCGCCGATGGCCAAGAGTGCCGTCGCGCTCTCGACGAGGTCGCGCGGCCAGACGAGGTGGTAGCCGCCGAGATCGTCGTCGCCCTTGCTGGCGCCCCAGGGAATCGACAGGCTGGCGATCATGCCGCCGCCCGAAACCCGCGCCTCGTGGGTGCGCAGCACGGCGGTCGAGACGCGATAGGGGTTGATGCCGGTCGCCCGGCGGCCTTCGAGCTGAATCAGGCCGCGCTGCCAGGCGAGCCATTCCTCGGTATAGACCGCCTCCGCCGCCTCGAACCCCTCCATGAGACTGGTCCGGGCGCAAAGCGCAGCATCGTTCTCGTCGCGGCCGAACCCGATGGCAAGGTCGATGCCGTCGGGTTCAAGGTCGAGTTCAGCGCAGATCGCCACGTTGCCGTCCTCGGCGAGCGCGAAGCTTTCGTCGAGGAAACTCCGCCTGTGCAAGGCCGAAAACCCGTCGCTGACCCCGACATAGCCGACCGACAGGGCCAGGAAGGGACGGGACGCCGCGAGTGCCAGGGTGGTGCCGCGTCCGCTAGCGAAGGCCATGCGCCAGCCCTTCAGGGTCTCGATGAAGGCGCGGTTATGGGCGCCCGCGTTGACGAGGTGGGGCGCCAGCAGCACGAAGACGCGATAGGGCGCACCGTCGTGCGGCTCGAAGCGGATGCGCTGCAGCACGACATCGCGCAGCGGGTCGGCCACGACGCGCTTGTCGATCGTGAAGCGGCAATCGCGGCTGCGGTTGCGCAACGCGAAACCCGGGACGCCTTCGGCCACCTGCCGAACATCGCTTTCGGTGTCCCGCTTCTCCTCCGAGAAATATCCCTCCGGGCCGGTGACGATCAGCCCGCAATCCCGGGTACAGGCGTGGTCGATCCGGGGGTAGTAGATTTCGTTGAGGATGCCGTGGCTGATCGTGAAGGAGACCCGGCTCGCGGCCGAGAGCGCGGTTCCCACGCCCGTCTTGGCGCTGGAGGTCCAGGCCGGCGTGAGGCCGGGGCGGCCGGGCGCGTCAGGCATTGGGGACATGGTTGCCCTCGCGGGTGAAGAGCCGCGCTGGTCGCGGGGGGGACAGAGCCCGCGCCCCTGGTATCCCTCCGGACCCACGGCTGGCAAGCGGAGGCTGGCGGGCCACGCGCCGTAGGGCTAAAGACCGGGAACCTCGTCATCGCCGTCTTGCGATGAAAACGTTCCGGAACCGACATGGAAAATCCTCACCCGCCGGCGCCGCGCAGCGCGGTGGCGCTGCTGGGCGTCCCGGTCCAGGCCGGCACGGGCCTCGCCGGATGTCTCATGGGCCCGGCGGCGCTGCGGACGGCCGGCCTCTCGGCCGACCTCCAACGTCTCGGATACAAGGTGCGGGACCATGGCGACCTCGTGCCCGACAGTGCCTTCGCGGCCGCGATCGGCACGGATCACGACCCCCGGCTGCGCAACATGGCCGAGATCATCGATTGGACGCGCGCGCTCAGCGGGCGCGTGCACGCGCTGCTCGAGGGCGGCGAACTGCCCATCGTCATGGGCGGCGATCACAGCCTCTCGATGGGTTCCGTCGACGGGGTGGCGCGCCATTGCCGCGACACCGGCCGCGAACTCTCCGTGCTGTGGCTCGACGCGCATGCGGATTTCAACACGCCGGAGACGACGCCCTCGGGAAACATGCACGGCATGCCGCTCGCGGCGCTCTGCGGCGAGGCGGGCTTCGACGTGATCTTCGCCGAAGCCCGGCCGGTGCTCCCGCCGGCCAACGTGCATCTCTTCGGGATCAGATCGGTCGATCGGGGCGAGCGGGCCCTGCTGGCGCGCCGCGGCGTCGATGTCGTCGACATGCGGCTGATCGACGAGCTCGGCGTCGGGGTTCCGCTGCGGCGCGTCCTCGACGCCGTCAAGGCGCGCGACGGCGTGCTCCATGTCAGCCTCGACGTCGATTTCCTCGATCCCTCGATCGCACCCGGCGTCGGCACGACCGTGCCGGGCGGCGCCACCTACCGCGAGGCGCATCTCATCATGGAGATCATCCACGATTCAGGGCTCCTGGGCTCGCTCGACCTCGTCGAGCTCAACCCCTTCCTCGACGAGCGGGGCCGCAGCGCCGTGGTGCTGGTCGATCTCGTCTCCAGCCTCTTCGGCCGCCAGGTGATCGACACCGTGACGCGCCGGCCGCCCCTGGTGTGAGCCGTCCGGCGGAAGGGCGCCCTTGCCCGGGAGGCGCGAACCACTATTACATCTGACGACGCGCCGCCTCAGCCGGAGTAAA
>CAXSEU010000097.1:0-6287 GCA_964236485.1 uncultured Lichenihabitans sp.
TCACAGGCGGAGTCAGGCCGTCAACGACAAATGCTCAAACTGATAGATGATCAGCAGCTTTCCCGAGTCCCTGCAAAGACCGCGCCTTGAACATCGTTTCTTCCCCTGGTTGGGCTGCAACGTTGTTCCTTCACCGTTAAACTTTATTTAAGAACGCTGGAATTGTCCTGAACAGCGAAGATTCTGGCCTATGTCATGCTGTTGCTGACATACGCCAGTTCAAAATAGCCTTGACGCGAAGGAAAGCATGGGCCGTGGCGAGACCTGCCGGGGGAGTTCGGCAAATGCAAACCGGTGTTCGGCGGTGGTGCCAGCAGGGCACCTTCGACGGGCCATGATCCGCGAGGATGGAAGGAAGATCAGGCGTTCCGCCGCCGGCCTTCCATGAGGTCGAGGACGGCACGCGCGGCGTCGAGCACGTTGGTGCCGGGCCCGAAGACGGCCGCGACGCCCTTCTCGCGTAGAAAATCGTGGTCCTGGCGTGGTACCACCCCGCCGCAGACGACGATGATGTCGCGGCCTCCCGCTTGGCGCAGCGCCTCGACGAGTTGCGGCAGAAGCGTGCGATGGCCGGCCGCCAGCGACGACACACCCACGACATGGACCTTCGCGCCCAGCGCCATGGCGGCGGCCTCGCCCGGGGTTTGGAACAGCGGGCCGGTCAGCACCTCGAAGCCGATGTCCGCAAACGCCGAGGCGATGATCTTGGCACCCCGGTCATGGCCGTCCTGGCCAAGCTTCGCCACCATGAGGCGGGGCTTCGAGCCGAGGCTCGCAGCAAGCCCGCCGAGGCGCGTCACCAGGGTCTCGTACTCCGGTTCGTTCGCGTAGGCGGCGCCATAGACGGCACGCACCACCTCGGGAACCGCGAGATGGTCGCCGAAGACGGCACGCATCGCGTCGGAGATCTCGCCCACTGTGGCTCGGGACCGCGCGGCGTCCACGGCCGCCTCGAGAAGGTTGCCCCCGCCTGACTGGGCCACCTCCCCGAGCGCCTTCAAGGTGGCCTCCACCCGGCGCGGATCGCGCAGGCGACGCGTCGCCTCGAGGCGGCGGATCTGCGCCGCGCGCACCGCGGCGTTGTCGATTTCCCGGATGTCCAGCGCATCCTCGGTTTCCAAACGGTACCGGTTGACGCCCACCAGAACCTCGTCGCCGCGATCGACCGCCGCCTGGCGCCGGGTCGCCGCCGCCTCGATCATCCGCTTCGGCAGGCCGGAGGCGACCGCCCGCGTCATGCCGCCGAGCTTTTCCACCTCCCCGATCAGCGCCCAGGCTTTTTCCGCGAGTTCGCCAGTCAGGCTCTCGACGTAATAGGAGCCCGCCAGCGGGTCGACCACCCGGGTCACCCCGGTCTCCCCCGCCAGGATGTGCTGGGTGTTGCGGGCGATGCGGGCCGAGGTCTCGGTCGGCAGCGCGATGGCTTCGTCGAAGGAATTGGTATGCAGCGACTGGGTGCCGCCCAGCACCGCCGACATGGCCTCGAAGGCCGTGCGGACGATGTTGTTCATCGGGTCCTGCTCCTGCAGCGACACGCCCGAGGTCTGGCAATGGGTGCGCAGCATGGAGGATTCCGGCCGCTTCGGCGCGAACTCCTCCATGATGCGCGACCACAGGAGCCGGGCGGCCCGTAGTTTCGCGATCTCCATGAAGAAGTTCATGCCGATCGCGAAGAAGAAGGACAGCCGCCCCGCGAAGGCATCGACGTCGAGGCCCCTGGCGAGTGCCGCACGGACATAGTCGCGGCCGTCCGCAAGCGTGAAGGCCAGTTCCTGCACCAGCGTCGCACCCGCCTCCTGCATGTGGTAGCCGGAGATGGAAATGGAGTTGAAGCGCGGCATCTCCCGCGCCGCGTAGGCGATGACGTCCGCCACGATCCGCATGGACGCCTCGGGCGGGTAGATATAGGTGTTGCGGACCATGAACTCCTTGAGGATGTCGTTCTGGATGGTCCCCGACAGGGCGCTCCTCGGCACGCCCTGCTCTTCGCCCGCGACGATGAAGCTGGCAAGGATCGGGATGACGGCGCCGTTCATGGTCATCGACACCGACATCTCGGCCAGCGGGATGCCGTCGAAGAGGATCTTCATGTCCTCGACGCTGTCGATCGCCACGCCGGCCTTGCCGACGTCGGCCGCGACCCTCGGGTGATCGCTGTCGTACCCGCGATGCGTGGCAAGATCGAAGGCCACCGACAGGCCCTTCTGACCCGCCGCGAGTGCCTTGCGGTAGAAGGCGTTGGACGCTTCGGCGGTCGAGAAGCCGGCGTATTGGCGTATGGTCCAGGGCCGTCCCGCATACATGGTGGCGCGCGGCCCGCGCACGAAGGGCTTCAGTCCCGGCAATCCGCCGAGATGGGCGAGGCCTTCGAGGTCAGCCTCCGTATAGAGGGGCTTCACCGCGATCCCCTCGGGGGTGTGCCAGACGAGACTGTCCGCGGACGCTTTCACCTCGCGCTCGGCGAGGTCGCGCCAGCCCGCGATCGACCGGTCTTGCGCCATCCCGGGCTCCAGCAAAGGCCGAGTTCGGCCGCGAGGGCAGAAAGCCCGGCCGCCGCCGCTTGTCAAACCTCGGCTGTTTTCAGGAGGGCTGCGGTCCCGGCGGCACCTCGAGCCTTGCGCCTGCCCCGGTGGCGGGGCCGGCGAGCCGGTTCAGCCCGCGACGGCGACCGGCTCGGCCTGCTTCTTCAGCACCTCGCGCTTCAGGGCGCGCGTCTTGGCGGAGAGATCCTCGTCCTTGGCCTTCAGCAGGAAAGCATCGAGCCCGCCCCGATGCTCGACCGAGCGAAGGGCCGCGGCGGCGATCCGAAGGCGGATCGTGCGGCCGAGCGAATCCGAGATCAGGCTGACGGCGCAGAGGTTGGGCAGGAACCGCGTCTTGGTCTTGTGGTTCGAATGACTGACCAAGTGGCCACTCTGCACGGCCTTGCCGGACAGTTCGCAACGGCGGGACATGATGGATTTCCTTACGTCGCCATCGTGGCGGACCCGTATGCCGAGCACCGTCCCCTCGAAAGCTGAGCTAGAATGTGTGAGGGCGGCTATAGTGAGGTGCGCTCCGTCCGTCAAGCCGTGGATCGAATGCGCTCGAGGTCGAGAGCCGCGGGCGGTGCACGGAGAGGTGGCGAGGCGCGGCGCCTTGCGGCAGACCCGGATGAAGAGGCACCCGTACGGGTTTTCAGAGGTCACCTATGTCCGTACGAGCCAAGGCCTTGGATGTCCTGCGCCAGCATCTGGCCGACCCCGCTGCCTTCGCGGAACGGTATCGGATGTCGAGAACCCGCGACGCCGCGCCCGAGGAGACGAGAAAGCAAAGGAGACGGTCAGCGTGGTCGATCAGGCTCGAGGCCCAGGTGGAGAGTTGGCCGGGGGTGGGGCTCTGCTTCATCATCGGCCTGTGGATCGTCGCCAACACCTGGCGTACCCCCCGGGACGCCGCGCTCCATCAAGCGATCATAGCGGCATCCGGCGCCATTCTGCTCTGGCTCTCCGTCGATAACGCCAGCAAACGGATAATATATGCCGTCGCGAAGCGACCTGTCTTATTTCATCTCATGACATCATGCGTCCTATGTGCCTCCCTGTTCATAGCACTCGGAACGATTCATGAATACGCAATATCTCAGTTGTGCCCTGGCTTGGCGATATTCATGGTCGTCACCATCAAGGATCGTTGGCGTCATCTGGACTGACGGAGCCTCACAGGCTCAGATGCGCCCGCACCTCGTGTTCGACGAGGTCGGCCTTCTGGCCCGCCATGACGACGCTGCCGCGATCCATCACGACGAACTCGTCAGCGAGGTCGCGGGCGAACTCGAAATATTGCTCCACCAGCACGATGGCCATGTCGCCCTTGCCGCGCAGGAAATCGATGGCGCGGCCGATGTCCTTGATGATCGAGGGCTGAATCCCCTCGGTCGGCTCGTCGAGGACGAGGAGTTTCGGCCGCATGGCCAGGGCGCGGCCGATCGCCAACTGCTGCTGCTGGCCGCCCGAGAGATCCCCGCCGCGCCGTCCCATCATGGTTTTCAGCACCGGGAACAGGACGAAGATCTCGTCCGGGAGGGTCCGCATGGTGCGGGCCAGCGGCGCGAAACCGGTGAGGAGATTCTCCTTGACGGTGAGCAGCGGGAAGATTTCGCGGCCCTGCGGCACATAGCCGATACCCCTTCGGGCCCGCAGGTGGGTGGGCAGGCGGGATATGTCCTCGGTGCCGAGGCTGATGCGGCCGGCGCGGATCGGCTGCTGGCCCACGATGGCACGCAGGAGCGATGACTTGCCGACGCCGTTGCGCCCGAGCACGCAGGTGACGCGGCCGTGAGAGGCCGTGAGCGACACCTTTCGCAGCGCCTGCGCGGCGCCGTAGAACAGATCGATGGAGTCGACGTTCAACATGGGATCATCGTCCGAGGTACACCTCGATGACGCGCGGGTCGGCGCTGACCTGATCGAGCGGACCTTCGGCCAGGACCGCGCCCTCGTGCAGCACCGTGACCTTGACGCCGAGGTCGCGGACGAAGGCCATGTCGTGCTCGACCACGACTACGGAATGGTCCTCCGCGATCTCGCGCAACAACTCGGCCGTGGTGGCGGTCTCGCCGTCCGTCATGCCGGCGACGGGCTCGTCCACCAACAGCAGCTTCGGGTCCTGCGCCAGCAGCATGCCGATCTCGAGCCATTGCTTCTGCCCATGCGACAGGTCGCCGGCCCGCCGCGTCCAATGCGCATCGAGCCGCACCCGCTTCAAGATGCCTGCGAGCTTCTCGGCCTGGTCCCGCGCGGCCTTGCCGAACAGCGTCGCAAAGGCGCCGCGCGGCGCCTTCAGCGCGAGAAGGATGTTGGTCTCGACGCTGTGGTTCTCGAACACGGTGGGCTTCTGGAACTTGCGGCCGATCCCGAGCTCCGCGATTTCGGCCTCGTCGCGCTTGGTGAGGTCGACGTTGCCGGCGAAATAGACCTCGCCCTCGTCGGGCCGGGTCTTGCCCGTGATGACGTCCATCATGGTGGTCTTGCCGGCGCCGTTGGGTCCGATGATGGCGCGCATCTCGCCAGGCGCGAGCACCAGGGAGAGGCCCCTCAACGCCTTGTAGCCGTCGAACGACACCTTGACGGCGTCGAGGTAGAGCAGCGAACTCGTGAGGGCGGGGTTCGACATCGGTTATTCCGCCACGACGGGGAACTGTTCCTCGGGCGCGACGGGCCGCTCCGCCGGCGGCTGGGGCCTGTGGCCGGGGCGCCGGCGGTCGATCAGCCCCAGGATGCCCTTGGGCAGGAACAGGGTGACGAGGACGAACAGGGCGCCGAGCCCGAACAGCCAGTATTCGGGCAGGGCGCCGGTGAAGAAGGTCTTGCCCCAATTGACCAGGATGGCGCCGAGCGCCGCCCCGACCAGCGTGCCGCGTCCGCCGACCGCGACCCAGATCACCGCCTCGATCGAATTGGCGGGGGCGAATTCGCCGGGGTTGATGATGCCGACCTGCGGGACGTAGAGCGCCCCGGCGACCCCCGCCATCATGGCGGAGAGGACGAAGACCAACGTCTTGTAGTTCTCGACCCGGTATCCGAGGAAACGGGTGCGGCTTTCCGCATCGCGAATGGCGACGATCACCTGCCCGAACTTGGAGTTCACCACGGCGGCGGCGATCAGATAGCCCCCGGCAAGCGCCAGGCAGGAGAGCGAGAAGAGCGCCGCCCGCGTGGTGTCGGCCTGGATGTTGAACCCCAGGATGTCCTTGAAGTCGGTCAGGCCGTTGTTGCCGCCGAACCCCATGTCGTTGCGGAAGAAGGCCAGGAGCAGCGCATAGGTCATGGCCTGCGTGATGATCGACAGATAGACGCCGGTGACGCGGGACCTGAAGGCGAAATAGCCGAAGACGAGGGCCAGCATGCCCGGTACGATCAGCACCATGGCCATCGCAAAGGGAAAGAGCGAGAACCCCCACCATGTCGCGGGCAGCGCGTGCCAGTTGAGGAAGACCATGAAATCGGGCAGGTCCGGATTCGCATACACGCCCCGCGTGCCGATCTGGCGCATCAGGTACATGCCCATGGCGTAGCCGCCGAGGGCGAAGAAGGCGCCGTGGCCGAGCGACAGGATCCCGCAGTAGCCCCAGACGAGATCGAGCGCGACCGCGAGAAGCGCATAGCACAGGTACTTGCCGACCAGCGTCACGGCATAGGCCGACAGATGGAGGGGCGAGGAGGGCGGCACCGCGATGACCAGGATCGGCACTAGGATGGCGGCCCCGATCAGCAGACCCAGGAAGACGGGGGCGCCGAGCTTGCGCC
>CAXSEU010000097.1:6297-10247 GCA_964236485.1 uncultured Lichenihabitans sp.
GGAACTTGTTGGCGATGCCCAGCGTCATGGCGGCCACCAGCGTCCCCCAGAGGTTGCCGGCGCCGCCGAACACCACCACCATGAAACTGTCGATGATGTAGCTCTGCCCGAGGTTGGGCGAGACATTGTCGATCTGCGAGAGCGCCACCCCGGCGATGCCGGCGATGCCGGAGCCGAGCCCGAACGCCAGGGCATCGATGCGGCCGGCCGAGATCCCCATCGCGGAAGCCATGCGCCGGTTCTGCGTGACGGCCCGCATCCGCAGGCCGAAGGGGGTCGCCCGCAGGACCAGTTGCAGCGCGATGAAGACTATGACCGTGAACAAGATGATCCACATGCGGCCCGCGGTGATCTCGAGGCCCCCGAGCGCGAAGGATCCCGACATGAAGGGCGGCGCCGCGACGGGGCGGTTGTCGGCACCGAACACGGTTCGCACCAGTTGCTGGAGCACGAGCGAGACGCCCCAGGTGGCGAGCAGCGTCTCCAGCGGCCGCCCGTAGAGGTGACGGATGATCAGGCGTTCGATGGCGATTCCGACCGCACCCGCGACCAGGAAGGCCATCGGCACGGCGACCAGCAGCGCAGCGCCGGGGAAGATCGGCGCCCTGGCCAGGACGAACTGCTGCACGACATATGTCGTATATGCGCCGATCATCACCATCTCGCCATGCGCCATATTGATAACGCCCATGACGCCGAACGTGATGGCGAGTCCGATGGCCGCCAGCAGCAGCACCGAGCCGAGCGACAGCCCGTACCAGACGTTCTGAAGGGCTTGCCAGAGCCTGAGGCGCGTCTCGATCGACGCCATCGCGGCCCCGGCGGCCTTGACCACGGCCGGCGAGGCGTCCGGCACCGAGGCGATCGCCCCAATGAGGCCGAGCGCGTCCCCGTCTCGGCGCGCCGCCAGCACCGCGATGGCATCGAGCCGATCGGCTTCCGAGGCCGTCCCGCTCGTCGCCAGTACGGCGGCACGCGCCTGGAGCAGCGCAGCCCTGACCTCCGGGTCCCGCTCGATGGCCAGCGCCGCCTCGACGCCGGCAAGTGCCGTCCGGTCGTGCGAGCGGACCACGGCTTGCGCCGCGGCCAGCCGTTTAGACGGTTCGGGCGAGACGAAGTCGAGCGAACCCAGGGCGGCACCGAGCTTCGAACGTATGGCGTTGTTGAGCCGGACCTTCTTCAAGCCTGCAGCCCCGATGCCTGCGGCGTTCCGCCCGCTTCTGGCCTCGATCAGCGCTCCTGACGGATCGACGTAATAGACAATGTGGGTTCCCGGATCGAAAAGCACCCTGCCATCGCCGAGCGCGCCCAAGATGGCGGGCGCCGTCGCGACGCCGCTGCCAATGAGTGCCGCGACTCCCTTCTCGGTCTCGGGAAACTTGTCGGCGGTGAAATGCGCCAGGGCATCGTCGATCGGGTCGGCACCGGCCGGCACCGGCGCGGCCACCAGCAACAGGGCGGCCCCCAGAGCCACGGCGACCGGTCTCAGCCGCCTCGTTGTCGCGGTCCCAAGCCCCTCATGCTTCGACAGGTTTAGGACAAGGGTCCGCAGGGTCAGGATGAGGACCCGCAGATTCGCGTGGAGGGGCGGAAGGCCCAGGGCGAGCGCCAAGCCGCTCAGGCGGCACCGCCGCACTTGCCGGATACGACATTGAAGTTGCCGCAGCTCATCGGCTTGCGCCAATCGCCGATCAGGTCTTTCGACCCTTCGAGATAGGGCGACCATTCCTGCGCCACGACGAGGCCGGGGGTCTGCCACACCGTGTTCATCTGCCCGTCGGCCTGGATTTCGCCGATATAGACCGGTTTCGTGATGTGGTGGTTCGGCATGATGGTCGAGAAGCCGCCCGACAGGTTCGGGACCGAGACGCCGATCAGCGCATCGATCACCGGATCGGCCTTGAAGGTGCCGGCCTTCTCGACGCCTTTGACCCAGGCGTTGAAGCCGATGTAATGGGCTTCCATCGGATCGTTGGTGGTGCGCTTGGGATTCTTGGTGAAGGCCTTCCACCTCTCGATGAATGCCTTGTTCTCGGGCGTGTCGATCGATTCGAAGTAGTTCCAGGCCGTGAGATGACCGACGAGCGGCTTCGTATCCATGCCGGCCAGTTCTTCCTCGCCGACCGAGAAGGCCACGACCGGGATCTCGGTCGCCTTCAGGCCCTGGTTGCCGAGTTCCTTGTAGAAGGGAACGTTGGCGTCGCCGTTGATGGTCGAGACGACGCCTGTCTTCTTGCCGGCCGAGCCGAACTTCTTGATGTCGGACACGATGGTCTGCCAGTCCGACTGCCCGAACGGCGTGTAGTTGATCATGATGTCGTCGGGCGCGACGCCTTTGAGCTTGAGGTAGGCTTCGAGGATCTTGTTGGTGGTACGCGGGTAGACGTAATCGGTGCCGGCCAGCACCCAGCGCTTCACCCCGCCGCCTTCCTCGCTCATCAGGTAGTCGACGGCGGGAATGGCCTGCTGGTTCGGCGCGGCGCCCGTGTAGAAGACGTTGCGCTGGCATTCCTCGCCCTCGTATTGCACCGGATAGAACAGGATCGAGTCGAGTTCCTGGAAGACCGGCAGGACCGATTTGCGGGACACCGAGGTCCAGCAACCGAAGGTGGCGACGCAGCCGTTCTTCGAGATGAGTTCCCGCGCCTTCTCGGCAAAGAGCGGCCAGTTTGAAGCCGGGTCGACCACCACGGCTTCGAGCTTCTTGCCGAGCACGCCGCCCTTCTTGTTCTGCTCGTCGATGAGCATCAGCATCACGTCCTTCAGCGTCGTCTCGCTGATCGCCATGGTGCCGGAGAGCGAATGAAGGACGCCGATCTTGACGGTCTCGTCCGCCGCAAGGGCGCGGCCGGTGCCGCCGAACGCCAGGGAGCCGGCGGCGGCCGTGGCACCGAGGAGTGCCTGCCGGCGCGTCATGCTGAAATGGTTCATGTGTCTCCCCTGCGTCCGGGGCGGAGCCGCCCCCTTCGTGCCGGGCGCACTCTCGGGCAGATTTTGGGGGCCGCCCATACGTTGAATGACGTATGCTGCGGTGCGGCATAATCGGGCACGCGCTTGGAGTGGACCGTTCACCTGTCTCCGGTCGATGCCGATCGGCCCGGCGCCGCAGGTGAGGCGTGACCCGCGTGTTCGGCGGTCGGGCTACGCCGCCGGTTGCGGCTACAGACGAACAGGACACGCTTCACGTCGGCGCGATGGCTCAGCCCACCATCCTCGCGAACGCCGCGAGATCGACGTTGCCGCCGCTGACGATGACGCCGACCCGCAGACCGTCGCACGGCATGACCTTGTGGAGGGCGGCGGCGGCGGCGAGGCATCCGGTCGGCTCGACGACGATCTTCATCCGCTCGGCGAAGAACCGCATGGTGTCGACCAGCATGGCGTCCGAGACCGTCACGACGTCCGACACGAGACGCCGGATGACGGGGAAGTTCAAGCCGCCGAGATGCTGGGTCTGCGCCCCGTCGGCGATCGTCTGCGGCACCGCGATGTGGACGATGTCGCCCGACCGGAAGGACCGCTGGCCGTCGTTGCCGGCCTCGGGCTCGACGCCGATCACCCGGCACCCCGGGGAGAGCGCCTCTGCCGCGAGCGCGCTGCCGGCCAGCAGCCCGCCGCCGCCGAGACAGACCAGCAGCACGTCCAGCGGACCAACCTCCTCGATCAGCTCCTTGGCGGCGGTGCCCTGTCCGGCGATGACATCGGCGTGGTCATAAAGCGGGATCAGGACCAAGCCACGCTCCCGCGCCAAGACTCCGCCGATCGCCTCGCGATCCTCGGTGTAGCGGTCATAGAAGACGATGTCCGCGCCGTATCCCCGCGTCGCCGAGACCTTGAGGGCGGGGGCGTCCGTCGGCATCACGATGGTGGCGGGTGCGCCCCGCAGGCTTGCCGCGAGGGCCATGGCTTGCGCGTGGTTGCCGGACGAAAAGGCCACGACGCCACGACGC